>DATHGU010000340.1:0-2357 GCA_035317495.1 Solirubrobacteraceae bacterium | reverse complement strand
GGCCGCCTCCTCCCCCTGGACGATCTCGCCGGCCTGCGCCGAGTGCTCGACCATGTCGTGCACGAGCGTGTCGATGCGCGCCGATCCGCTGGCGCCGAGCACTGCGATGGGTCGCTCGGGCAGCTCTCGCTCGCGCAGCAGCCCCGCGCGCACGGCGTCGTCGATGTCGTGGTTGATGTACGCCACACGGTCGATCACCCTTACGATCCGCCCCTCGAGCGTGTCCGGCAGCGGCGCGCGGCTGGAGTGCCGGGCGATCCCGTCGCGCACCTGCTCGGTCAGGTTCAACCCCGCGCCCTCGCGCTCCAGGCGATCGACGACGCGCAGCGAGTGCTCGTAGTGGCGAAAGTCGCGCCCGAAGCGCTCTTTCAGGCACGCGTCGAGCACCTCCTCGCCGATATGACCGAACGGCGGATGGCCGAGATCGTGGCCCAGGCCGATCGCCTCAACCAGATCCTCGTTCAATCGCAACGCCCTGGCGACCGTCCGCGAGATCGTCGTGACCTCGAGCGTGTGCGTGAGCCGGGTGCGGTAGTGGTCGCCGCGCGGCGCGACGAACACCTGCGTCTTGTGCGTCAGCCGCCGGAACGCCTTGCAATGCACGATCCGGTCGCGATCGCGCTGGAACGGCGTGCGCAGCGCGCAGTCCTCCTCGGTGCGCAGACGCCGCGCCGGATAGGACCTCGCAGCGAGCGGCGAGAGCAGCTGCGCCTCGAGCTCGTCCACGCGCTCGGCGAAGCCGGCTGCCACTGCGTCCTGCTCGCGCGCGATGCTCACCGGCCGATTGTGCCAGCAGCCGCGCGCGGCGGCGGGCTCAACGCCAGGCGCGGCGGGGCACTCATCCTTGGCGCGGCGCGCTCAGCCCTCGCGTTTCCAGTCCCCGCGTCCGGTCACGACGTTGACCCAATGGCGCCAACCCTGCACCTCGCCCGGGTCCTCGCCGAACACCGGCGCGCCGCCGCCGGGCTCGGGCAGGCTCTCGGCTGCGGAGGAGTCGATCCGCAGGTCGACCCCGCGCTCGTGCAGTGAGGCCACGTCGGCCGCCTCCACGAAGCGCCTACCCCGTCCCGGCACGGCGATCACCAGCCCGTGGAAGATGTCCTCCTCGGGCGCCGCTACGACGTGATGGACTGTCCCCACGAGCTGCCCGTCGGAAGCGAACACCGGCACGCCGTCTTCGAGCACCTCGTAGGCAATCGGGGGACCCTCGTCCATCCCCCCACGATACCCGCGGCTGCGCCGGGACCGGCCGCCGGGGACGGGCGCGGTCAGCCCGCGCGCGCGACGGCCGGCATCAGCCGCAGGTGCGCATGGTGCTCGAGCGTCACCGCGATCGCCCGCTCGACCTGCGCGAGCGCCGTGTCCGGCGCGTCCGGCGCCTCGGCCAACGGTGCGCCGAGGGCCTCCGTCATGAAGTTATACGCCTGCTCGCCGAGCGGGAACGAGGCAGCCTCGCAGGCGCCGCACACGACCCCCCCTGCGGCGCCCGAGAAGCCCACCAGATGCTCGCGCTCGCCGCACGACGCGCAGGCACCAAGCTGCGGAGCGAGGCCCGCGGCGAGCAACAGCTTGAGGCGAAACGCCAGTGCGGCTCCCCGGCCGCCCGCCGACTCTTCGTCGGTCGCAGTGCGCCCGGCGGACCGCGCGGGCTCGCCCGCCTGCTCATCGAGCAGCGACAGCTTGCGGCACAGCAGGTTGAACACGCCCGGGTGCGGCTCGGAGGTCTCGAACAGCCGCCCCACCGCGTCGCACGCCCGCGCGGCCGCGTCGAGCGCGCGCGCGTCGCCGCGCAGGTGGGCGTGGCCGTCCACCGTCTGTGCACCCGTGACCGTCAGCAGCTCGCCGCGCCCCTCGTGCAGCTCGATGTGCAGCCGGAAGAACGGCTCCAGGCGTCCGCCGAAGCGGCTGCGCGCACGACGCACGCCCTTCGCGATCGCGCTGACCCGCCCCCGGCTGGGCGTGTAGAGGTGCATGATGCGATCGGCCTCGCCGTAGCGCATCGAGCGCAGCACGACCGCCTCCGTCTTGACTGCCCTGCCGGCCATCCCATCATGGTGATCGATCTGCCCGACGTCCCGATCTCGGGGCGTTCGCGGTTACCCCGTCCGACCCAGACGTAACCTAGACGAACGTCTAGCTCCTACCCCACTTACGTGGGGTTGCGCACATGCTGTACAGCAGGCCATCCTTCAGCTACGATTTATCTAAAGCGGATCGCATGATGCGAACGCGGGAGCCCAAGGGGGTAGTGCGTATGGATACGTCACTGAAGGTTCTCATCGCGGATGACCATCCGCTGATGCTGCAGGGAATACGCAGGGCGCTCGAGGGCAGCGAGGGCATCGAAGTCGTCGGCG
>DATHGU010000339.1:0-2333 GCA_035317495.1 Solirubrobacteraceae bacterium | reverse complement strand
GAGCTGAACGCCGGGCAGGCGTACGTGGCGGAGATCCTCGCCGATCTGCTCACCTCCACGCCGGAGTGCGCCGCGCTGTGGGCGCCCGACGGCCACGTGCTGCGCGAGGGCGAGGTGCTGCGCAACGGCGAGCTGGGTGATGCGCTGCGACGACTTGCAAGCGACGGCGCGGAGCCGTTCTACCGGGGAGACGTGGCGGCGGCGGTGTCCGACTGGCTCGGCGCCCGTGGGGGCTCGCTGAGCGCCGCGGATCTTGCGGGCTATCGGGCAATCGAGCGCGAGCCCGTGCGGATTGGCTATCGCGACCGCGAGGTGCTCACCAACCCGCCGCCGTCGGCCGGCGGGACGCTCCTCGCATACACCCTGGCGCTGCTCGATCGCGGCCCTGCGCCGCCGACGCTTCGCGATGTGCTCGGCGCGATGCGCGCCGCCCAGTCCGAGCGCACGCCGGACTTCCTGGAGGGTCTCAGCGAAGAGGGCTTCCTCGAGCGCTTTCTCGCCACGCGCCTGGGGTCGACGACGCACATCTCCTCGCTCGATGGCGAAGGTCGCGCGTGTAGCGCGACGTGCACCAACGGCGAGGGCTCGGGCGTCGTCGTGCCGGGCACGGGGATGCACCTGAACAACGTGATGGGGGAGGAGGACCTCAACCCGTTCGGCTTCCATCGCCATCCCGCGGGACGACGCATGCCGAGCATGATGGCGCCATCGATCGTGATGCGAGACGGCGAGGTCGAGCTCGTGCTGGGCAGCGCGGGATCCAACCGCATTCGCTCCGCCCTGTTGCAGACGATCGTCGCGGCGGTCGACCACGACATGGACGCGCGAGAGGCCGTGCACGCCCCGCGCGTGCACCTAGAAGGGGGAGTGCTGTACGCCGAGCCGGGTATCGACCTGAGCGGGCTCGACGACGAGCCCGAGGATGAGCAGATCGTGCGCTTCGCGCGCCTCAATCTATTCTTCGGCGGGGTGCAGGCCGTGCGACGCCGCGGCGGCTTGCTGACCGGCGCTGGCGATCCACGCCGCGGCGGTGTGGCGGTCGGCGCGTGAGGCGACCGTGAGACGGCCGAGCGCGCTCGGCTTGGTGGCCGCGGCGAGCGTGCTGGCCGGCTGTGGCGGCATCACGTCCCCCGACCTGTTCATCGTGCACCGCAGCGCCAGCGGGCCCGGCGCGCGGCTCACGCTGCTCGTCAACGAAGAAGGCGGGGTTCGCTGCAACGGCGGGCGCAAGCTGAAACTGAGCGATTCGCAGCTGGTGCAGGCGCGGGAGATAAAGGACGACCTGCGAGACGCTGCCGCGAAGCACACCTCGCTTGCGCCCAGGGCTAAATCGGTCTTCAGCTACTACCTGCGCGACGAAAACGGCTCGGTCCGCTTCAGCGATAACTCCGCCGGGCAGCCCGCCGTCTTCCGCCGGCTGACGCTGTTCGTACTGCAGAGCGCTCAGCAGGTCTGCCACCTGCGCGAATAGCCCGAGCTCCTAGCCGAAGCGGACCTTGCCGTTCGACCGTGCGCGCGCCTGCGCGCGATCGATCAGCTCGACGCGCTTGATCGCGGCGCGCAGCAGCAGTGCGAGCAGGCGCATGCGCTCGTTCTCCGAGCGCAGCTCGAGCAGCTCCTGCTTTGCGTCGGTGCCGAACTCGACGGTCGCGGCCATCTCGTAGGCGCTCATCGCGTTCAGCTCCGGCTCGTCCAGCTGCCGGTCGGTGGCCTGCTCGACCAGCTCGCGGTACAGCTCGCGGGCCGTCGCGCCGTCCTGCGCCTCGACCTGCTCGTCCTGCTCCACCAGGAACTCGACGACGCCCGCGGGGTAGGGCAGGTCGTCCTGGCGCTCGAGCAGCCGAAAGGGCCGCGTACCTCGTGCGAGGATGTTCAGGCGGCCGTCGTCCATCCGCTCCAGCACGCGCTCGACCGCGCAGGCGCAGCCAACGTCCTTGAGCTCCTCATCCGACAGCCACAGGATGCCGAACTCGCCCTCATGCGACCCGGACTCGACTGAGCCGGCATCGGCCAGCAGGCACTGCTCGATCATGCGCCGGTAGCGATCCTCGAAGACGTGCAGCGGCACGCTCTCGCTGGGGAGCGCCACGATTCCCAGGGGGAACAGCGGGAAGCCCTGTGCGACCTGCTCTGGCATGCATGGAGTCTAGGCGCCCGGTCGCGGCCGATCGCGCGCCGGGCTGACGGCACGACTAGCTGCCGCGCGGCTTGCGGGCGGAGATCAGCAGGTTGTAGAAGATCGCCGGCGGCAGTCGCGACTCGAGCAGCCGGCGGTCGAGCTCCTGCAGCAGCAGGTAGCCGCGATAGGCGTACTGTCGCCAAGCCCATGGCAC
>DATHGU010000338.1:0-5301 GCA_035317495.1 Solirubrobacteraceae bacterium | reverse complement strand
GATCGCGCAGGCCCCGCGAGCTCGTGGCGGGTCGGCGGGCACCAGTTCCTCCGCGGCGATCTCGGATGCCAGCAGGATCTTCCCCACCATTTCCGCCTTGCCGGCGCTTCCGCCCCGAACTGGACAGAAGCATCCGCCAGGTCGCTCAGCCGCGTGATCGCCGTGGCGGGCGCAATTCCGAAGGTCCTCGCGATCTTCGGTCTTGCTTGGCTGCTCGCAGCCGTGTTCGTCGGACGCACTCGAGGCGAGCGTTTGCGCCGCGGGACAGCGGCGGGTGTGCTGCTGGTCGCGGCCGAGATCGCCATCGAGATCCTCGGATCGGTCGCCGCGAACTACTTCCCACTCGCCTTCGCGCTCTGCATCTTCGTCGGCGCGGCCGGGCTCGTGCTGCTGTTGCTGTGGCTGCTGAGGGCCGACATCCACCGCTGGACCGCCGATTAAATGACTCGCGGGGCGATGGGGACCGCCCCGCGAGTCGAGGGAGGAGAGGGTGCTACTACTGCCGGCGGGATATGAGGCCGACAGACTTTCCCGCTACCGGTCTCTCCGAGCCGGGCGGGGGAAGCTGGTGCGGTCTTAGACCAGGCTGAGGATCCGCTCCTGGACGCGGTTGGCGAGATCGCTGCCGTTCTTGGCGACCGCCTCGCGACGGTCGTCGAGCTCGCTGACCGTTTTCTCGACCTCACGGCGGCGCTGGCGCAGTTTGCGCTCGACGCGTACGCGCGCTTTGCGCACGTCACGCTCGAGGCGGTTGCGTGCCGTCGCGCCGCGACGCTCGAAGCGACGCAGCTGGGCCTGGGCCTTGGTCGTCGAGGAGTAGTTGGAGATCGTGTCGTTGACGTCCGAGAAGACCCGGTCGCGGGCCGTCAGGGCGACGCCGACGGGGATCAGCAGCGCGCGCTCCGCGTAGTCGCCGAACACGCCGGCGGTCTCGCGCGTGGCGGTCTCGGCCTGGCGAACGGCCGACTCCGACTGGTGGATCGCGCGTGTGCGCGCGGCCTTCGCCTGCGTCGATTTGGCCTGCGTGGTGCGGCGCGTGGCCTGCGTGGTGCGGCGCGCGCTCGAAGCTTTACGGGCTTTTTTGGCTTTTTTCGCGCCCGCTTTGGGGCTGCGGGGGGAAGTCGTGCTGGCAGTTGGCATCTGAAAGGCGTCTCCTCTTCTTCCTCGCATCGGCGAGGAGGTGCGGGTTGTCATCTCGGTGCTCGATGCTTTCTACCCATCGAACACCTGTTTGTAACCCGTTCCTCAGAGTTTGTTACAAGCGGATGGTATCACGACGCAAAGACGCCCATGTAACCGGCGGTTCACAAACGCGAGCTTGTAACAGGAGGAACATGCGTTCGGCTGCCGCTAGGCCGCGCGGACACTCGTTCGCGCCAGCCAGGCCGCCGGATCCTGCAGCTCGGCGCTGCTGGGCAACTGCTCGGGCCCGCCCCACACGCGTGCGAGCGCCTGCGGCCCATCCTGCTCGACGACGGCGTCGCAGAAGCGCCGCCCGACCTCGTACTGGCGCAGCTTCATCTCCAGGCCGAGCAGCTTCTCGAGCACCCGCCACGGAAGCCCGCGCGATTCGCGCCGGCGGTTCATCGCGACGCGCAGCGCGGGCAGCGACGGCAGCACCTCGGCGCCGACCGCGTCCATCGTGTGCTCGGCGTGCCCCTCGATCAACGACATGACGGCCTGCATCCGCTCGACCAGCGCCCAGCGGTCCTCGCCGAGCGTCAACCGCAGCAGCTCGCCGCGCCGCGCGCGCTCGACCAGCTCGCGCAGCTCGGCCGGGTCGGGCAGCTTGGGCAGCTTCGGCAGCCGCCCGCGTGCATCCGACCCGTTCGCAGCCGCGCCGGAGGCGCTCTGATCGTCTTTCTTGCCGTTCGAGTCCTGTTCCGACTCGTCACCCATCAGCGTGACCTGCAAGCCGTCGATCAGCTCTTTGAGCATCGCGCCGAGATGCGCTCGCAGCCACGGCGCGCCGCTGAACTGCACGGCGTGCGTTATCTCATGGATCGCGACCCACAGGACGAGCTCGTCGCGGTTGACCGACAGGTTGCGCGCGGCCAGCGCGAGGTTCGGCGCGAGCAGCAATAGGCGCGGCGTGACCGAGTCGTCGAGCAGCGACAGGTCGTACTGGCCGAGCACGCGCTGGGAGAGCACGCCGGTCAGCGCGCCGACCTGCGCGCCCAGCAGGAACCCCGACGCGTAGCGCAGCGGCCCGGAGAGCGGTCCGCTCCCATCGCCGATGCGCTCGCTCAGCCCGCTCAGCAGCGGGCGCATGGTCTTCAGGTTGGCCGCGATCCACTCCGCGCGGTCGACGGCCTCTAGCGGCGGCAGCTCACTCGGCGGCTCGAGGCCGCTGTAGGAGCTCACGCGGCGCGCGAAATCGTGTGCCAGCGGCTCGACCGAGGACGCGCGCACGCCCCCGCGCGGTGGCGAGCCGGCCACCCGCTCGCCGATGCGCTGCGCCATGCCCCAATCGATCACGTCCACTCCAAGAGCGTAGCCACGTAGGAGATGCGCCAAATAAAGACGCGCGGACCGGGCAGGGGCGCCCGGCCGACTGGCCGCTTCTCCGATGCGCTCGTATCCTTGGTTGGTGCCCGCCTCCAGGATCGCGCCCGCGCCCCCAGTCGACAGCCTGGGCGGCGAGCGCTGGGCCGCGGACCGGTCCGCCGGCTTCCTCGCGCGGGCCGAGGTGCGCGACGTGCTCGCGTGGGTGCGCCTGCTCGTCGATCCGCAGGACGCGGCCGCCGTCGTGCGCGCGCTGGCCCGCCCGCCGGTCGAACTGCGCCAAGCCCATCTGGCCCGCGTGATCCAGCTGGCGCGCAGGCGCAAGCTGGATCTGGTCGCGGGCCTGCGGACCGCGGTCGAGTCGCCGCAGGTGCCGCCCGAGGCGCGCGAACGGATCGAGCGGTTCGTCGTGTTGAACCGCAGCGCCGTCGCGGGGCTCGATGCGCTTTCGCCCGAGGCGTTCCTCGTCGAGCTGATCGAGCTGCTCGGCACGCGTGGGCGTCCTCTGCTCACGCCGGAGGACGCCGCCGAGCAGCAGGCGAGCCTGCGGGGGCTGCGCGCGCTGGCGGCCGACTACGTTCGCTTGCAGCCCGGTGCTACGCCGCGCGAGCTGGCTCGCCACCTGGCCGAGCTCGCGCCCGAGACGCGCGGCGCGAGCGCCGGGAAGCCCGGGGCCGCGCGCGCCGCCGCGTCCGAGGTGCCGCCGGAGGAGGGGCCGGCGGCGGAGCTGCCGGAGGAGGTGCCGGCGTCGGAGGGAGTGCCCGCGGCCGAGCTGGCGCCGGAGGACCACCTCGAAGCGATGCTCGCGCTGATGCGCGAAGAGGTGCTTGAGAGCGTTGGGCGGATCGGCGGGCGCCTGGGCGAGTTGCGCTTGGACACCGAACTGGACATCTCCCACGGGGTCGTGCGCTACCTGGAGCTGCTGAAGCTCGCCGCGCTGCTGCAGCGCCCGCCGGGAGAGGAGCTGTCCGACGCGCTCGCGGACATAAACGCGCGCCTGCTCGCCGCGACCACGCCGGTGCAGCGCGAGATCCTGCAGACCTCGACGCTCGACGAAACGCTCACGGGCGGCTCGCAGGACGCGAGGATCGACGGCCGGGAAGAGCACTCGCTCGGCCCGTTCCTGCCGCGCAAGGGCGTCGGCCTGGCGCTGTCGGCGTCGGACATCGAGACCTACCGCAGCTGCCCGCTGAGGTACAAGTTCGCGCGCGTCCTGCGCATCCCCACCGAGCAGACTCTGCATCAGCGCTTCGGCATCGCCGTTCACACGGTCCTCGAGCGCTTCCATTCCGACGGCGGCCAGACGCTGGAGCAGATGAACGCGCTGCTCGACGCGTGCTGGCGCAGGGCCGGCTTCGGCGACTCACAGCGCGAGAACGAGCTCCGTGCGATGGGGACCAAGGCGCTCACGCGCTACCACGCGCGGCTGGGAGACCAGGACTCCGAACCCGTGTGGTTCGAGCGCTCGTTCGCCTTCCGGCTCGGCCCGCACCACCTGCGGGGGCGCGTCGACCGCATCGATCGCCTCACCGGCGCGGGCGGCGAGGCTGACGGCGGCGACGGCGGCGGCGATGGCGTGGGCGCCGAGTACGAGCTGATCGACTACAAGACCTCGCGCCCGAAGACCGCGGAGCAGCTGAAGGACGACGTGCAGCTGTCGCTGTACGCGCTGGCCGCACGCGAGGCGTGGCAGCTGGAGTCCTCGCGCCAGGCCTACTACTACGTGCTCGACGATCTCAAGGTGCCCGTCCCGCGCAGCGAGCAGGACACCGCGTCGGTCACCGACGTCGTGCTCGAGGTCGGCGAGGGGATCCTCGCGCAGGAGTTCGAGCCGACCCCCTCGCACGCGGCCTGCTCGATCTGCGACTACCGGATCGTCTGCCCGGTCGCCGAGAAGTAGGCGTCTACTTCTCGCTCCCGCGCTGGCGCAGGAAGCGCTGGAATTCGCGCGCGATGATGTCGCCGGAGGGAACCTCCTCGGGCGTGTCCTCCTCGTCGCTTTCGGCGGCCTGCTCGAGCCGTTCGACGAACGCCTGGATGTCAGGATCGCTTTGCACGGCGAGTCCCACCTGACGCTCGTAGTCGGCAGCGGCCGACTCGAGCTCGGAGACGTCGACGGACACGCCGATCAGTCCTTCCACGCGGCGCACCAGCGCGAGCGCCGCCTTCGGGTTGGCGGCCGCGGCCACGTAGTGCGGCACGCCCGCCCACAGGCTCGCCGACGGCAGTCCCGCCCGCGCGCACGCGTTGTGCAGCACGCCGACGATCCCCGTCGGGCCCTCGTACGTGGAGCCCTGCATGCCGAGGCGCTCCATCAGCGAGGGGTCGGAGGCGTGTCCGGACATCGCCACGGGGCGCGTGTGCGGCACGTCTCCGAGCAGCGCGCCCAGCGAAACGACGACCTGCACGCCGAGCGCCTCGGCGAGGTCGACGATGTGCGCGCTGAACGCTCGCCAGCGCATCGACGGCTCGACGCCCTGCACGAGCACCAGGTCGCGCGGCGCCCGCGGGGCCGATGCCTCGAAGACCTCGACGCTCGGCCACACGATCTCGCGTTCGTTGTCGTCGTTGAACTGCACGCACGGCCGGTTGGCCTGGAAGTCGTAGAACTCCTCCGAGTCGATGCGCGCGAAGCGGCGCGCGTCGAGGGCGCCGGCCAGGAACGAGACGGCGCTCGAGGCGGCGTCGCCCGCGTCGTTCCAGCCCTGGAACGCGCACACCATCGCCGGCGCCCTGAGGCTCTCCGGTCGACGGTCCCAGATCAACGGCTGCATCCGAACCACCGTACATGATGGA
>DATHGU010000337.1:0-4467 GCA_035317495.1 Solirubrobacteraceae bacterium | reverse complement strand
GACAGCGTCCGCTTCGATGGGTCCTGGCCCACCACGTACTCGTCCAGCACGTCGTAGATCTCACGCGGCTTGGGCAGGTTCTCGAGGTCGAACGCGGGCGGCGCCGAGAGCTCCTCGTCGATGATCTCGTTGCAGAGATCGATGCACTCGTCGCAGATGTACACGCCGGGGCCGGCGATCAGCTTCTTGACCTGCCGCTGAGACTTGCCGCAGAAGCTGCACAGGAGCTGCTCGTTGGAGTCTGTCGGTCTGGCCATGGTCAGCGCGTCCTAGTGCTCGGAGATGACTCGGTCGATGATGCCGTACTCCTTCGCCTCCTCGGAGCTCATGAAGTAGTCGCGGTCGGTGTCTTTGCTGACGGTGTCGAGATCCTTGTGCGTGTGCTTGGCGATGATCTCATCCAGCCGCCGGCGCACGTCGATGATCTCTTTGGCGTGGATCTCGATGTCCGTGGCCTGTCCTTCGAAGCGCGAGGAGACCTGATGGATGAGGATCTTGGCGTGCGGCAGGGCCATGCGCTTGCCCTCCGCGCCGCCCGCCAACAGCAAGGCGCCCATCGACATCGCGATGCCCACGCAGATCGTCTGCACGTCGGGCTTGACGAACTGCATCGTGTCGTAGATCGCAAGCCCCGCATACACCGAGCCCCCCGGCGAGTTGATGTAGATCGAGATGTCCTTCTCGGGATCCTCGGACTCCAGGTGCAGCAGCTGGGCGACGATCAGGTTGGCGATCTGGTCGTCGACGGGCGTGCCGAGGAAGATGATCCGCTCGTTGAGCAGCCGGCTGTAGATGTCAAACGCTCGCTCGCCTCGCGAGGTCTGCTCGACGACCATTGGAACAAGTGGGCTCATAGTCCTCGCTTTGGTTTCGCTTCGCCGTCCGGAATCCTCTAGAGGCTAGCTGCCAGATCGCTGATCGGTCGGTGTCCACAGCTCGCCGGGGCCAGCCGAGGATCGACCAGCCGCCGATTGGCCTGCCACAGCCTCCTGCGCGGCGCCTGGCTGGCCCGGCGTCCACAGCGCGTCGCGCGCCTGCGCCTGCGCGTGGGATATGGGCGTCGAGCGCTCGGCGATCAGCTCGACCGCCATACGCGCGGCGAGATCCTCGCTCAGCTCGTCCAGGCGCCCGGCCTTGCGCAGGTCCTCGAGCAGCTTTTGCGGCTCGAGACTCTCGCGCTCGGCGATCGGCGCGACGGCCTGCAACAGCTGCTCCTCGGAGGGCTCGATGTCCTCCGCGGCGACCACGGCGGTGAGCACCGCCTCGCGCCGCAGCGCCAGCTCGGCTTCGGACTCCATCTCGGCGAGGATCTCCGCCTCCTCACGCCCGGCAATCTGCACGTAGGCCTCGCGTGAGATTCCGCGATGGGACAGGGAATGCAGCATGCGCTCCCACATCTCGCGCGCGCGGGCCTTGACGAGCTCGGGCGTCAGCGCGACCTTCGCCCGCGCCACCGCCGCGTCCAGCGCCGCCTCGCGGAACTCCGTCTCGATACGCGCCTCGTCGGCCTCGGTCAAGCGGGCGCGAACGTCCTCGCGCAACTCCTCCAGGCTGTCGAAGCCGGCGTCGATCGCGAGATCGTCGTCGACCGCGGGAAGCTGCTTGAGCTTGACCTCCTTGACCGTCACGGCGAAAGTTGCGTCCCTCCCGGCGAGCTGCTCGGCGGGGTAGTCGGCCGGGAACGTCAACCTCACGTCCTTCTGCTCGCCGGCGCGAGCGCCGAGGAGCGCCTCCTCGAACCCCGGGATCAGGTTGCCGCCGCCGAGCTCGACCAGCTGGTCGCGGCCCTCGCCGCCCTCGAAGGGCTCCAGGCGGTCCTCGCCGTCCGTCTCGCCGTCGACGCGCAGCGAGCCGACATAGTCGATCACCACGAAGTCGCCCTGCGCCGCGGGGCGCTCGGCCGTGTCCAGGCGGGCCAGGCGCTCGCGCATCGCGTCGATCTCGTGCTCGACCTGCTGCTCCTCGACGGCCGGCTCGCGGCGCGGAACCTCGAGGCCCTCGTAATCGCCCAGCTCGGCCGTCGGGAGCACACCGATCTCGATCGAGAACTCGAGCGACTCGCCCTCCGACGGCAGGGCCGGGAGGTCGAGCTGCGGGTCGCCCACGGGCACGATGCCGGCCGTCTCGATGGCGTCCGCGTACCAGCCCGACAGCGACTCGCGGACCGCCTGCTCGAGCACGGCCTCGCGGCCGATCCGCTGCACGACCAGCGGCGCAGGCACCTTGCCGCGGCGAAACCCGGGGAGCTTCAGCTCACGTCCGAGCTGGTGCGCCTTGCGCTCCAAGCGTCCCTCGACCTCGGCGGGCGGGACCTGTACCTGCAGGCGCACGCGCGAGTCGGGCAGCTCGGTGACGGTCGTCTTCAGCGCAGCGGGCACCACAGCCACGATACCGTGCCGTCCGATGAAGGCCCGCCCATCCAACCCGCTGCACAGGCGCGTCGAGACGTGGCTGTGGACCGGTCCGGCCGGCCATCTCGCGGGTACCGCGCTGGACCTCGCGCAGGCGCTCGTCAGCTACATGCGGACGCGGCGCGCGGGCGGCGGCCAGTGAATGCGCTGAAACCGTCGCCCGCCCGGCGTTGGAGCTGCTGCAGAGCGCCCGTGCTACACGCTGAGCGCCGCGCCGACCCGCCCGAAGGGCACGGCCATGCCGCGCGGAAGGACGAGCACCGAGCAGCTCGCGATTTCGATCAGGTGCGCTGCCGAGGCGCTGAGCGCCACGTGGCCCAGCTCGGCCTCCGGGCGCGAGTCGACGACCAGCATGTCGGCCTGCTCGTTGGCCACCGGCGCTACCGACGCGCCGAGCGCTTTGGCCAGCGCGTCGGCGGTCGCGCGCGCGCCGCCGTCGGCGTCGCCGATCGCGACGACCTGCTGCACGCTCACCTCGGGATCGTCGGCCAGGCCGACGGGCGCGATCGCGACTCCCACCGGACCGCCCTCCAGCAGCTGCTGAGCCGAGTTGCCGATCGAGATGTTGCCGTGCGCGGTGTGCGAGTCCGAGCAGAACACGACCGCGCTGGCGCCCTCGCGCTCGGCGAGCGCGCGCAGGCCCTCGGGCGTGGAGCGGTCGGTGACGACGTGGCGCGCGATGCTCGGGTGGCCGAACAGCGCCGCTCCCCGCTCCAGGAGCTCCTCGGCGTCGCTCTGGGCGAGCTTCTCGCGGCCGAGGTCCGGGTCCTGGGAGTGGCGCACGTAGGCGAGCGCCGGCTCGGCGCCCGCGCGGGCGAACACGCGACCGAGAGCGATCGCGTCGTCCTCGTTGGCGGTGCCGTCATAGGAAACGATGATCTTGGTTGACATGTTGCGCTCCTGTCGTGTGGCTCGGCTCGGGTCTCCGAGCTGAAGTTCTGTTTCGTTCGCTTGCTTCTGCTCCATGTTGGCATCCTCCTGCCATCAGTCCCAGTGATCTTTCTGATAAATAATATAAGATCTACTTATGTTGAACGTAGGTCGGCTGAAGGTCCTCAAGGAGGTCGCCTATCGCGGCTCGCTGTCGAGCGCCGCCGAGGCGCTCTCCTACAGTCAGTCGGCCGTCTCGCAGCAGATCGCCGCGCTCGAGGCCGAAACGGGCATGACGCTGCTCGAGCGCCACGCGCGCGGCGTGAGCCTGACCGCCGCCGGGCAGACGCTCGTGGGCCACGCCGAGGGGATCCTTGCGCGCCTGGACACCGCCGAGGCCGCGCTATCGGCGATCGCCGGCCTGCGCGGCGGCCGTCTGCGCATGGCCTCCTTCCCGACGGCCGGCTCGACGCTGATGCCGCTGGCGATCGCCAACTTCCGCTCCTCCTACCCCGAGGTCGAGCTGACGCTGGCAGAGGGCGAGCCGCAGGAGATCGTGCCGCGCCTGCGCGCAGGCGAGCTCGACCTCGCGCTGCTGTTCGAGTTCGACGACGAGGAGCCACTGCCGGCCGACATGACGCGCTCGCCGCTGCTCGAGGACCCGATGTACCTCGCGCTGCCGCGCGAGCACCGGCTCGCCAAGAAAGGCAAGCTGCGCCTGGAGGAGCTCCAGCGCGAGGCCTGGGTGCAGACCTCCAGCGCGAGCCCCTGCGCGCGCCACGTCGTGCGCTGCTGCCACGCCGCGGGCTTCGAGCCGAGCGTGTCGTTCGAGAGCGACGACTACCAGACCGTCCAGGGACTGGTGGCGGCCGGCGTCGGTGTCGCCCTGATCCCGGAGCTCGCGCTGTCGGTCGTGCGCGAGGACATCGCAATCCGCGCCCTGTCCCCCACGCCGCCCGTGCGCCAGGTGATCGCCGCCACGCCCGCCGGCGCCCGGCTGGTGCCCGCGGCGCCCGCGATGCTCGCGGTGCTCGGACGGGCCGCCGACGAGCTGGCGCGCTCGGGCGCCTCGCTTCCTAGCGGCGCGAGCGTTCGCTCCCGGAGCATCGCCACGGGATGACGCCGTGGACCTGCTCGTCCCGAGCGACCGCGGGCACGTCGATTATCTGGACGGCGAGTCTTGAGA
>DATHGU010000336.1:0-11007 GCA_035317495.1 Solirubrobacteraceae bacterium | reverse complement strand
CGACACGTCGTGCTCGGACGAGCGCCCGCCCGCCAGCACCGCGACGCGCAGCGTGCCGGACGCGTCGTTTGCGCTCGGCGCGCTCAACCCGCGGCCGCCGGTGGAGGCGTCGTCGTCGTGGGCGGCGTCGTGGGCGTCGTGGGCGTGGTCGTCGTGGGGGTCGTCGTCGTGGGGGTCGGTTCCGTTGCCAGCGCGCCGACTGTGAGCGTGACCGTCGAGCCCTTGCGCGCGACGTGCCCCGCCGACGGGCTCTGCTTGAGCACCACCCCGACCTTGCTCTGTTCAGTCGTCGTCGTCGTGGCCACCGTGGGGATGAACCCGGCCCCGCCCAACGCCGCCGCGGCCTGTGTCTCGCTCTGGCCGAGCACTCTCGGCACGGCGACTTCGTTGGAGGCCTTTGCGATCGTCACGTCCACCTTGCTCCCCGTCGGCACCGAGGACCCTGCGCGAGGCGATTGTGAGAGCACGCTGCCGGCCGCCTGCCCGCTGGACACCTGCCGAGTGACGGTGCCCAGCGCGAGGCCGACCGCCCCGAGCGCCGCTTCGGCCCCTCTCTTGGAGTCGCCTGTCACGTCCGGCACGCGCACCTGCGCTGGCCCGCTGGAGACCAGCAGCGCGACCGGGCTGCCCACCTGCAGCTCGGTGCCCGCCGGCGGTTCGGTGCCGATCACGCGCCCCTGCGCGACCGTCGCGCTCGGCTCGTCCTTTCTCGAGGGCTTGAAGCCCGCCGCGCGCAGGCGGTTGATCGCCTGCGCGGCGGTCTGTCCCGCGACGCTCTGCAGCGGTGCGCTGCCGGGGCCGCTGGAGACGACGATCCCCACGCGCGCGCCGCTCGATACGCGGCGTCCCCCCGTCGGCGTCTGGCTGATCACCCGTCCGCTTGCGACCGTCGCGCTGCTCGCGAGCGACGGCGCTGGGCTCAGTCCGACGCGCCGCAGCTTCGTCAAGGCCTGCTGTTCGGTCTCGCCGATCACACTCGGTACGGTCGCGTGGCCCGTCGAGGAGGAGAGCAGCAGCACGAGCGCCACCACCGCCCCGGCGACGATCGCCGCGACCAGTGCCCACAGCAGCACTCGCCGGACGCCCGGGCCCTCGCCCGGCGGCCGAGGCGACTCCTCGTCGTAGCCGTCCGCCGCCGGCAGCAGCAGCGCGCCCGTCGCGGGCGGCGCTCCGTCGTATGGCTGCGCCGTGATCGCCGACGTGGAAGCGTGCGGCGACGATGTCGCCCAGCCGCCCTCGCCGGTGCTTCCCGCCGCCAGCACAGCCGCGCCGGCCGAGGCCGGCAGCGCCTGGCGCTCACGCTGCAGCGCCGCGATGAACTCGTCGGCGTTTGCGTAGCGCTGCGGGGGGTCCTTGGCCAACGCACGCAGCACGACCACGTCCAGCGCCTGCGGCAGCGCCGGATTGACCTCGCTCGGCGGGCGGGGTTCGGCCGATACCTGCTTGAAGGCGATCGCCACGGCGCTCTCGCCCTCGAACGGGACGACCCCCGTCAACAGCTCGTAGAGGATCACGCCGATCGAATACAGGTCGGAGGCCCCGCTGACCGCCTCCCCCTGCGCCTGCTCGGGAGACAGGTACTGCGCGGTGCCCATGATCGACCCCGTCAGTGTCATGTCCGAGGCGCCCGCGCGGGCGATTCCGAAGTCCGTAACCCGCGCCCGGCCCTCCTCGTCGATGATCACGTTGTGCGGCTTCAGGTCACGGTGGATCACGCCGCGCCTGTGCGCGAAGCGCGCCGCGCGCAGGATCTGCACGACGATGTCGATCGCCAGCGCCGGCTCGAGCGCGCCCTGCTCGCGCACGATCGTCTTCAGCGAGCGGCCCGCCACGTACTCCATCGCGATGTAGTAGGTGCCCTGCCACTCGCCGCGGTCGAAGATCCCGACGATGTTCTGATGCGAGAGGCCCGCGGCGCTCGAGGCCTCGCGGCGGAAGCGCTCGACGAACTCCTGGTCCTCGGCGAAGTGATGGTGCAGGATCTTCACCGCCACCTTCCTGCCCAGCAGCTGGTCCTCGGCCAGGTACACGTCGGCCATGCCGCCCGATCCGACGCGCGAGACCACCTTGTAGCGGCCGTCGATGATCGTGTCCGGCTCAACCACTTCTCAGCCCTCGCTCACCCATGCAACAGCCTTTCGATGACCTGCTTGGCGATCGGCGCCGCGAACGCAGCGCCCTGCCCCGGCACGCCCTTGAGCGTCACCGCGATTGCGACCCGCGGGCTCGCCGCGGGCGCGAAGGCGATGAACCACACGTTGTTGATCGCCGTGCCGATCTGCGTCTCGGCCGTGCCCGTCTTGCCCGCCACCTGCACGCCCGGGATCTGCGCAGTGGTGCCCGTGCCTTCGTTGACCACGGCTTCCATCATCGCGGTGACCGCGGCCGCCGTCGAGCGCTTCATCACCACCGCCTGCACGCGCGGCGAGATCCTCTGGACCGTACGCCCGTCGCGATCGACGATCCGCTCGGTCAGGTGAGGCACCATCAGCCTGCCGCCGTTCGCCACCGCAGAGGCGACCTCCGCCATCTGCAGGGGCGTCACCGCGAGCTTGTCCTGTCCGATCCCCATGCGCCCGACGTCCACGCGCGAGCTGGTCGGGGAGAGCAGGTGCACGCCGCTGTACTCGCCGCTCGAGGACATCTCCTCGGCCGGGTAGTCGAGCTGTGGCTTGCGGTCGAAGCCGAAGCGGCCCATGTAACGGGCCAGCGTGCGCTTGCCGAGCTTCTCGGCGACCTGCGCCCACACCGTGTTGACCGATTTCGCGAGCCCTTCCTTCAGCGTGATCTGGCCGAAGCTCTCGTTTTCGTCGTTCTGCAGCGGCACGCCGGAGATGCGCACGTTGTCGCGCCCGCTGACCGTCGATTCCGGCGTGAAGACACCGGAATCGATCGCCGCGGTGGCCGTCACGACCTTGAACGTCGAGCCCGGCGCATAGCCGAACTGCGTCGCGCGATCGACCAGCGGCTTGCCGCTCGCGCTGTGCGCCAGCTTTTCGAACGTCCGCGTGGAGCGCAGCGCGTTTGGGTCATAGCCCGGCGAGGAGGCCATCACCTTCACTGCGCCGTTGCGCGGTTCGAGCGCCACGACCGCCCCTTCGTGCCCGGCCAGCGCTGCGTTGGCCACCCGCTGGGCGGCCGGGTCGAGCGTCGTGAAGACGTCCTCTCCCTGCCGTTTCTTGCCCTGCAGCTGATCGAGGATCGTCTGCAGGTTGCTGCTCGTCTGCCCGTTCAACGCCGCGTTGCGGAAGCGCTCGAGCCCGGTTCGGCCGAGGGTGATGGAGTAATAGCCGACCGCGTGCGCGAACTCGTCGCCCGTCGGGTACCTGCGTTCATAGACGCTTTCCGAGCGGCTCGAGGTGGGCGAGCGCACGCTGCGCGCGAGCACCGTTCCGTCGGCCGCAAGGATCCGTCCGCGATCGATCCGCTGCTGCTCGAGCGTCGCGCGCGCGTTCAGTGGGTTGTCGCGCAGCGAGGAGGCTTCGAAGACCGTCCAGCGCGACGTGAACGCGAGCAGCAGCGCGAACATCACGATCACGACGCCGAACAGGCGAACGATCGGCTGGTTCATCGCCCATACCTCATTCCAGCTGTCCCAGTTCCAGGCTGCCGACCAGCGAGCCCGCATTGCTTTCCGAGCGCAGCGAGTGATCGAGCAGCGTGTGGCGACGCTGCGGCGTGAGCGTCGAGGCGCTCACCCCGGAGACGTAGTCGCTGCTGTACAGCGCGAGGCCGCCCGGCAGCCGGTAGGGGACGCCGCGGAAGACCGTCACCAGCCCGCGGCTGTTCGTGCCTATGAAGTACACCGACCGCAGCGCGAGATAGGCGCCAGCGCCAATCACCGCGAGGATCGCGAGCACGACGGCCAGCGCTCCGGCGCGCCGCAGGCGCACGCGACGGCGACCCCTGTCCGTCCCACTCGGCGAGGGCTGGCGGGGACGTCGCGGAACGACGGGAGCCGCGGTCTCCCCGGCGCCGGCCGCGGAGGGCGCTCCGTCCGCTGAGTCCGGCGCCGGGTGCGCCTCGGCTGGATCCGCCTCGCTCGAGGGCGGGCGCGCGGCGGGCGCTTCCTTCCTCAGTGGCGAGGCGCTCCCATCGAGCTCCTCCAGGCGCACGAGCACGACCGTGATGTTGTCCCGCCCACCGGCCTCGTTGGCCGCCGCGATCAGCGCCTCGCCGGCGTCGCGCAGCGAGCGATTGGCGAGCAGCACATCAGTCAGTCGCTCCTCCGGCAGCATCGTCGTCAGGCCGTCGCTGCACAGCAGGTAGACGTCGCCGTCGCGGGCGATGTAGGAGCGCGTGTCCACCTCCACGACGCCCTCCGGCCCGAGCGCGCGCGTGATCACCGAGCGCTGTGGATGCTCGACCGCCTCCTCGGGCGTCAGCCGTCCCTGGCGCAGCAGCTCGTCGACCAGCGAGTGATCCTCGGTCAGGCGCACCAGCTCTCCGTCGCGCAGGCGGTACGCGCGGCTGTCGCCGACGTGCGCGATCGACACGTCGCGCTCGCCCACGTAGATGGCCGTGAGCGTCGTGCCCATGCCCGCCTGCTCGGCGTGGCTGTGCGAGAGCTCGTGGATGCGCGCGTTCGCCACGCGCGCCAGCGCCGCGAGCGCCTCCTCCGGCTCGGAGGAGTCGTCCAGTCCGTCCCGGAAGGACTCGACGGCGATCCGCGAAGCGACCTCGCCGGCCTGCGCGCCGCCCATTCCGTCAGCCACCACGAACAGCGGCGCGTGGGCCAGCAGCGAGTCCTCGTTGGCGCGTCGCTGGCGCCCCGTGTCCGTTCCCGCATACTGCTCGGCGACGCGCAGCAACTCAGCCGACCTCGAACGTGAACTCGCTGTCGCCGATGCGCACGCGATCTCCGGCGTGCAGCGGCCGGGGGCTCTGCAGGACCTCCTCGTTGAGGTACGTGCCGTTCGTCGAGCCGAGGTCCTCGATCACGACGATGTTGCCCTGCTCGTAGATGCGCGCGTGCCGCGCGGAGGCGAACGGGTCCTCCAGGCGGATCTCCGCGCGATCGCCGCGGCCGAGCACGAGGTCGCCGTCGACGTCATAGATCATGCCCGGCTCGTGGCCCGGCGCTCGCTCGACGATCAGCTGCGGGGCCCCCTGAGCGGCCCCCGCGCTCACGACAGCCGAGGCCGAGTGCAGGCCGGTGGCGTCGGCGGGGGCCGGCGAGGCCTGCGCACCGCGCTCGGCCGCCAGCGCCTCCTCGCCGCGGCGCAGGTCGCGGCGGGCGCTGCGCGCCACCCACAGCACGAACAGGTACAGAACGGCGAGAAAGCCGAACTTCAAGGCGACGGACACGGGCGCGAGCGTGGTCATCCAAGTTCGAAGACGATCTCCGTCGAGCCGAGCTCGACGCGATCGCCGCCGTGCAGCGGCTGCGCGGCGCGAACCGTCCGGCCGTTCAGCCGCACGCCGTTCGTCGAGTCGAGGTCGGCGAGCGTCCAGCCATCGCGTCCCGGGCGGATCTCCGCGTGCCTGCGGGAGATCCCGACGTCGTCGAGAACGATGTCGCATTCGCGGCTGCGCCCGATCGTGGCGCCGCGCGGCGGGACCGGCAGGCGGCGTCCCGCGACCGCGATCAGCGCGCGTGGGGGCCGCCGCGCTTGGGCCTCCTCGATCGGGCCTCGCACGCGCGCTGAGGTGCTGTAGATCATCGTCTCGCCATGCTCCCCGATCGGCTCGCGCTCGGCGGGCTCGCGCTCCTGGGCCTCCTCACTGTGACCGGCCGGGCGGACCAACTGCGCCTGGATGCCGAATTCCCCCAGCGCCAGCCGCTCGTCGGTGTGAAAGGAGATCACCGGGCTCGACGCGAGGATCAGCTCCTCGCGGCGTGCGTGCTCGAGCAGGTAGGCGCACAGCTCGTCGATCACCTCGTGCTCGACGCCTTCGTAGCGGGCGCGGTCCTGCGGCGAGAGCCACACCGAGTACTCGTTCGGCGCGTAAACGCGCGAAACCGACGTCGTGCGGTGCTCATCCATCTCGCGTGCCAGCTTGCGCGCCAGCTCCATCGGGCGCACCTCTGAGCGGAACAGGCGTCCGAAAGCGCCCTCGACGAGGTTGGCGATCGTGGTCTCGACGCTCTTCAGGACGTTCATGGGGGGACGGCTCGGCCCGCCGATCGACGTTCGGTCGGCATGAGATGTCGGGTCACTCACCCACGCGGGGTTGGGCCGCTCCGTGGGGCCATGCTACGTCAGACGGGGCCACGCAGAGCGCGGGCCGCCACCGCGAGCGCGCCGCCCAGCACGGCTCCCACGACCGCGCCGCGCGGGCTCGCGTGCGCGGCATACGCCGAGGAGCCGCCGGCCACGAGCGGCACGGCGGCCGCGATCGCCGCCGACCAGACCGTCGCCGCGACCACATCCAGCGCGGCGCTGCGCCCGCGCACGAGCAAAGGCAGCAGCACCGCCGCGCCGGCCCACAGCGCCGCGCCGAGCAGCGCGCCGAGGCTCAGCAGCGGACCGACCACGTGCACGGCGGCACTGTCCAGCGAGCCCTCCCACGCCGCGCGCGCAGGTGTGCCTGTGGGCGGCCCCAGCCACAGGTGGCGCGCGACCAGCGGCTCGGCGAGCGCCAGCCACCAGTAGCCGAGCGCCCCGAGCGCAGCGCGCATGCGCCAGCGCGCGGCCTGCCCGGCGATCGCCGGAAAGGCGCCGGCGAGGCCGGCGAGGCCCAGCGCGGGCGCCAGCGCGCACAGCAGCCAGCCGCCCGAGCCACCCTGCGCGCGGCGGCCGACGGGCACCAGCACGATCGGCAGCAGCGCGGCGAGCGCCAACAGCCCGAGACCGGGACGGCCGCTCGCCGTCTGCCACACGGCGAGCGCCAGAGCGCCGGCGAGCCATGCCAGTCGCGGGAGTGCCGGACGCGAAGCAGGCGGCCGTCGCAGCTGGGCGCTTGCGGGAAGGTCGTGGCCCTGCTGGAGCACCTGCGGCTGCTCGGCCGGTGGCGGCTGCAGCGAGGCCGGACGCTCACGGGGTCGGCGCTCGCGCACCGTGCGAGGCGAGTCGTCGGCGAGCGCCACCTCGATCGCGCGACTCAGCTCCTGCAGCGTGCCCCGCGCGTGGGGCGCGGGGGCGAGCGAGCGATCGAGCGCATGGACGAGCGAGCGCGGGAGATCGCGCCGCTGGCGCGCGAGCGACGGGATCGGACGCCCGATGCGCCGCACGGTCTGCGCCGGCGTCGCGCCGCGCACCGGGTTCGCCCCACTGAGCGCCTCGTACAGTACGAGTGCCAGCGAGTAGAGGTCGGCGGGCTCGCCCACCGCCCGCCCCTCGCTCTGCTCGGGCGCCATGTAGGCGAGAGTGCCAAGCACGTCGCCCGTCCGCGTCAGCGCATCCCCGCCGCTCAGGCGCGCGCCGCCGAAGTCCGTCAGCTTGGCCACCTCGCCCAGGGCCTCGCCGGTCGGCGTGCGCGCGGCGGCGTCGCCGCCGTCCGCATGACTCGGGATCAGCACGTTGTGGGGCTTGACGTCCCTGTGGATGACGCCACGCGAGTGCGCGTGCGCGAGCGCGCTGCACAGCGCGACGCCGATCTGCAGCGCCTGCCGATCGGCCAGCGCGTCCTCCGCGATCAGCCGCGCGAGCGTCACGCCGTCGACCAGCTCGGAGATCAGGTAGAAGGCGTCCTGCACCGCGCACGCCTCGTACAGCGCGACGATCGCCGGGTGCGCCAGCCGCGCGCTCGCGAGCGCCTCGCGGGTGGCCCGTTCGCTGTCTTCCTCGGGTGCAAGGGGTATTCGCTTGAGCGCCACCTCGCGGTGCAGCTGCTCGTCGCGAGCGCGCCACACCACGCCGAAGCCGCCCGCGCCCAGGCGCTCGAGCAGGCGGTAGCGACCCAGCACCAGGGCGTCGCTGCCTGGGCTCTCGTCCCAGCCCTCGCGGGCGGTGGGGCGGCCGGCGTGCACGAGGGTCTGCGACTCCACCGGCTCCTTCGTTCGCCGCCTACCGGCCCCGTTCCTGCTGCGCAGTGCAGGAGACGGCGCATTGACCGAGAAGTTGCAGGAAGGCGAGGGAGGTGGCCGGCAGTCATACTGATGCCCTTCCGGAATCCCTGCAAGGAGCCAACTTTTGTCGTTCTTCGACGATGGCGACGAGACAGCGCCACGGCCGTCGACCCGCGCGCCTCGACCGCCTCAGCGTCCCAAACCGCGGCGCCCCCAGGGCGCGGCCGGCTCGCTGCCGCTGGACCAGCACACACTGATGGTGCGCCGTCGGGTGGCGGCCGTCGTGGGCGTGGTGCTGCTGATCGTCATCATCCTGATCGTCAACGGCTGCCTGAAAGGCCAGAAGACGCAGGCGCTGAAGGACTACAACCACAACGTCAGCCTGCTGGCGCAGGAATCGGACGAACGCGTCTCCCGCCCGCTCTTCGCCGCCCTCACGAACGCCGCGAGCAAGTCGGCGCTGAGCGTCGAGGTGCAGATCGACCAGCTGCGCATCCAAGCGCAGAACCTCGCTTCGCAGGCGAAGAAGCTGAGCGCTCCGGGCGACATGGCCGGGGCACAGCGCAACCTGCTGCTGGTGTTCGACCTGCGCGCCGAAGGGCTCACCAAGGTGGCTGCCCTCACGCCAACCGCGCTCGGCGGGCAAGGGAAACAGGCGACCACCCAGATCGCCGGCGACATGGAGATCTTCCTCGCCTCCGACGTCATCTACTCCCAGCGCGTCGCGCCGCTTATCCAGCAAGCGCTCACGGCGGCCGGGATCCGCGGCCTGACCACCGCGCCGTCGCGCTTCCTGCCCAACATCGGCTGGCTGGAACCGGCGACGGTGCTCGCGCGCATCAGCGGCAAATCCACGACGCCTGAAAACGGCGAAGTGGCCTCCGGCACGCACGGCAGCTCGCTGATCGGCGTGAGCGTCGGCACCAACAAGCTCGCACCCGAACCCGAACTGAACCACGTCAGCGGCGGCTCCAACCCGACCTTCACCGTGGAAGCCGAAGACGCCGGCACGAACCCCGAGACGAACGTCAAGGTGAACGTGACGGTGTCCGCCGGCGGCAAGCAGTTCAAGGCTACCCACGTGATCGAAAAAACCGAACCGGGCAAGACCGTCAGCGTCGACATCCCCGTCAACGGCGTTCCGCTCGGCCAGGCCGCCAAGGTCGAAGTCAAAGTCGAACCCGTGCCCGGCGAGACCAACGCCGAAAACAACAAGCAGACATATCTGGCCGTGTTCGCCAAATAGCGGACCGCTGCGCGGTCTGCGAATAGCCGGCCCGGACGGCCGGCCAGGTACCTGCCGTGGCGGCCGGAGCGGTCACAAATTGTCACGGGAAGCGGAGGCCGGCTCGGCCAGAAGGCAGGATGCCGTTTACAAGTCCGTGCGGAGCGCCGCGGGGCGCACGACAGCGAGTCCGTGACCGGAGCGGCTACCTTGTGCCCATGACCGCCACGATCACCAACACCCAAGGCGTCATCGCGATCGCCGCCGGCGCGGTGGCGCTACTCGCGCTGCTCGCCTGCGGCGCGCTGCTGGTGAGCGTGCGAAGGCTGCGGCGCGGGCAGGCGCTGGTGCTCGGGGATCAGGGCCAGGAGGATCTGGTTTCGCACGCCGCGCGCCTGCAGGACGCCTTCGAAGCCCTGCGCACGTATGTGGACGACGTCGCGCTGCGTCTGGACGGCCGGCTCGCCGACGTCGAAGCGGCGATGCGCGGCACGATCGCGCATCGCGCGCTGGTGCGCTACGACGCGTACAACGAGCTCTCCGGACACCAGTCGCTGTCGATCGCGCTGCTCGACGAGCACCAGTCGGGCATCGTGCTGTCGTGCATCCACCATCGCGACCAGGCACGCGTGTACGCCAAGCAGGTGACGGGCGGTCAGGGGGAACTGGAGCTCTCGCCGGAGGAGGCGGAGGCCGTGCGCGTCGCGCTGTCGGCCCCGGCGGCGCCGGTGGATTCCGCCGAGCAGTCCGCGTAGATGCCCTCGCGAGCACGCGCGCGGGTCGGCTATCTCGGCCCGGCGGGGACCTTCACCGAGGAGGCGCTGCTGGCGAGCGCCGGGCCCGACACCGTCGAGCCCGTCCCGCTCGGCACGATCTACGACACCGCCGTGGCGCTGCGGCGCGGCGAGGTCGAGTGGGCGATCGCACCGATCGAGAACGCGCTCGATGGATCGGTCAGCGTCACGCTCGACCTGCTGGCCGAGCAGGATGGTGGCGTGGAGATCGTCGGCGAGGCGCTGCTGAGGATCAGCCACTCGCTGATCGCCGCCGGGCCGGTCGAGCTCGCGGAGATCGAGAGGGTGCTGACCCACCCGCAGGTCCCCGGACAGTGCCTGCGGTTCCTGCGCGGCGAGCTGGCACACGCGCGGATCCTGCCGGCCGGCTCGACGGCCGAGGCGGTGCGGATCGTGACCGGCGCAGGCGATCGCCGGCAGGCCGCCGTGGGAACGCTGCTCGCCGCGCGCATTTACGGCGGCACGGTGATACGCGAAGGTGTCGAGGACCGGGAGGACAACGAAACGCGCTTCGTGTGGCTGGGGCGCGCCGGGCCGGACGTCACGCCGCCGCTGACGGCCGCGCGGGCCGACAGCTGGAAGACGTCGATCGTCTTCTGGGGCGCCGGCGCCGACAGCCCCGGCTGGCTCGTCCGCTGTCTCGACGAGTTCGCCCGCCGCGAGATCAACCTCACGAAGATCGAGTCGCGTCCGCGACGCGAGCGTCTGGGGCACTACATGTTCTTCGCCGATCTCGCCGGGCACGCTCGCGAGGAGCCCGTGCTCGGGGCGATAGCGGGCGTCGGCTCGCTGTGCGAGCAGGTGAAGGTGCTGGGGTCCTATCCGGCCGCCGAGCCGGCCGTCGCACCGTCAGCCGCCTGCGGCTGAGGCACCGACATCGCTCGCGACGCCCGCTAGACTCCGGCGTTGTCGATGCAGAGCACAGTCCCACCAGAGCCGGTGGGGTCCGTGTCGCGCTCCAAGCACCAGCGGCGCGGACCTAACGCATCGCCGACCACGGCGATGGGTGGTCGGGTGCTCGTTCTGAACGCGACGTA
>DATHGU010000335.1:0-2150 GCA_035317495.1 Solirubrobacteraceae bacterium | reverse complement strand
CGACACGTGCCCGGCGAGCAGCTCGAGCAGCTGCTCGCCGGCCAGCTCCCGACGCCAGCCGCGCAGCGTGCGCACGTCGGCCTCGGACCGGCCGGTTCGCGCGGCGGCGACGATCGCCTGCAGGTCTGCGCGTGCGGCGAGCAGCTCGTAGGCCAGACCCGCCTCGTGGGCGCGCGCGCGCAGCAGGGCCTCCCCGAGGGCGATCAGCGGCGCGTCCTCCGGGCGGGGCGGCGGCGGTCGCGACTCCGCCGGCGCCGGGTCCGGCGGGAGCTCGCGTGCGCGGCGTACGAGCGCCAGCAGCTCCTCGCCGCGCCGGCGCAGGCTGGCGCCGCCGGCGCCGCGGATCTGCTCGAGCTCGTCCTTGGAGGCCGGCTTGCGCTTGGCGACCTCCATCAGCGCCGCGTCGTTGAGCACGCCCTGCACCGGGCGGTCCTGGCGCGCGGCAGTCTCCTCCCGCCAGCGCACCAGCTCGCGCGCGATCGTCCGCGATGGGGCGTTGAGGCCGCGCACGCGCGGCAGGCGCGCGAAGATCGCGTCGGGGTCGCGCTCGTCGCTGGAGCGCTCGAGCGGCTGGCACTCCTCGCGTGCCCAAGCGAGCCGGCCCAGCGCGCGGAGGCGGCGCTCGAGCTCGACCGCCAGCTCGAGCAGGTGCTCGACGTCATCGCGCGCGTAGGAGAGCTGCTCGGCCGACAGCGGGCGGGTATCCCAGCGCGTGAAGCTCGCGGTCTTCGCGAGACGCACGCCGAGCATCTCGGCCAGCAGCGACTCATAGGAGGACTGCGCGCTCATACCCGCGAAGCCGGCGGCGACCTGCGTGTCGAACACGTTCGTGACCTCCGTCGCGAGGACCCTGCGCGCGAGCGCGATGTCCTGGCGCCCGGCGTGCACGACCACCTGCACGGCGGGGTCGGCGAGCAGCGCCGCCAGTGGCGCGCCGTCGAAGTCCGCGGCGAGCGGGTCGAGCACCTCGACGCGCTTTGACTCGCCCGCGGCGTGCGGCACGGCAAGCTGGATCAGACACAGGAGCGTGCGGTAGCGCCCCTCGCCCATGAACTCGGTGTCGAGCGCGATGCGCCCCGCCGAGCGGGCGTCAGCGGCGAGCGCCTCGAGCGTGCCCACGGGGTCCTCCACGCTCAGCCCCTCGCCCCGGGCAGCAGCCACAGCACCTTGCCGTGGTCCAGGCCGGCGGCGCGCGAGACGTCGGTCCCGTGCGCGCGGATCCACTTCGCGGGCGGCGAGCAGGCTGGGTTATTCGGCGACAGATGGTGCGGGCAGGGCGCGTTCAGAAACGCGTAGCGCACTTCACCGCCGGCGATCAGCCGCTTCAGCTTCTCGACGGTCGTGAAGACGCGCGCGCCGTAGCTCGTGAGCACGACGACCGGGAGGCCGTCGCGCGCGATCAGCGAGCCGATCTGCGTCGCCGACTGAGCTGCCACGTCGTAGCGTGCGCTGCCCCGATGCGAGCGCAGGTAGTTGCTGAGCTTCTGCTCCACGTCTCCCGGCAGCAGGCCCACCTCGCCGGCATCGGTGACGTGGTCGCGGATCGCCCGAATGTCCGAGCTGACCGAGATCGCCAACACCGAGCACAACGTCCCCACGAGCACGCCGGTCGGCGCCATCAGCCCCCGCACGCGCTCTGACAGCATCCGCGTGCGGGCCAACGACGCGAGAGCCAGCGCCGCCAAGGCGCCCGCCAGCGCGATCCACCACACGAGCGGCGTCCCGTACAGGAGCCGCTCCGAGTACACGACGACGAGGACGAGCGTCACCGCCAGGACGGCCGGGCGCAGGCGCCCCCGCGCGCTCGCGGCCCACGCGGCGCCGATCCCGAGCATCGCCACCACCGGCGGCACCATCCCCTCCACGTACCGCGGGTGCAGGCGGACCATGTGACTGAACAGCACGATGCCCGTCAACAGCCACAACCCGAGGCCGCCCGCGACCGCGCGCATCAGGCGAGCTTCGTTGTCGGGATTCGCGTCGGCGTCGGAGTTGGCATCGCCGGCGACGACCGCGTCCCCCTGCTCGGAGCGGCGGCGACGCAGGCCCCACAGCAGCGCTGGGATCCCGAGCAGCAGCGCGACCAGCAGCTCCATCCCCAGCCGCTGGCCCGACAGCGGACCGATGCGCGCGAACAGCCGCGTGGGGGA
>DATHGU010000334.1:0-10314 GCA_035317495.1 Solirubrobacteraceae bacterium | reverse complement strand
ATCGTGCGAATCGGCACGAAGCTATACAATTAGCGGTTGCTCGCGGCCGGCGGATGACTAGCATGAGCAGGGAATCCGGCTCGCCGGGCGAAAACGCACCTACACGAATGGCTTTCCGAGACTCCTGGCACAGTGCGCTCGTCTACTTCGGCCTCGCCGAGGAGTATCACGACGATTTCGACGAAGGTCCGCCGGAGGCCGAGATCGAGGATCGCTACCGCGAGCGGCCAAACGTTCGCCGGCTGCGGCGCCGGCGCGACGAGTACGACGACATCTTCGCCGAGGACGAGCCTCGAGGCGGGCGCTCGACGACCGTGCTCAAGTCCGTGAGCGGGCGCGGCAACGGCGACGTGCGCGTGCACCTCGTGATCCCCAAGTCCTTCAACGACGCGCAGCAGATCGCCGACAAGTTCAAGGACTCGATCCCGGTGATCCTCAACCTTCAAAGCTCCGACACCGATCTGTCGAAGCGACTGATCGACTTCGCCTCGGGGCTCACCTACGCGCTCGACGGCGGCATGCAGCGGATCGCCGACAAGGTCTTCATGCTCACCCCGCGCAACGTCGAGATCTCCGCCGAGGAGCGCGCGCGGCTGATAGAGAAGGGCTTCTTCAACCAGTCCTGACGGCCATGTCCGGCGTCTGGCGGCGTCCTCGGTCGCTCGCGTGCAAAGCACGCCACGCTTCCTGCGTCCTTGCCAGTCTTGGACCTGACCGCCAGGACAGGCGGCCCGCCTCGACCCCGCCCTGTAGCGTGAGCCCGTGATGAAAGTTGGTCTGATCGGTGCAGGCAACATGGCTCGCGCCCTCGCACGAGGCTGGGGCAGGCCGCTGCTGTGCGCGGATCCGCTGGCCGAGCGCGCTCGCGCGCTGGCGGCGGAGGTGGGCGGCGAGGCGCTCGATGACAACGCCGAGGTCGCCCGGCGCGCCGACTTGGTGGTGCTCTGCCACAAGCCCGCCCAGCTGCGGGACGTCGCGGCCGAAGTCGCACCGCACGCCAAGGCGATCGCCTCGATCCTCGCGGCCACGCCGCTGCAGGCGCTGCGCGAGGCCTATCCGGACAAGCCGGTCTACCGCTTCATACCCTCGCTGCCCGTCGAGGTTCGCCAGGGCGCGGTCGTGCAGGGGAACGACGCGCAGGATGCCGCCGAGCGTGCGCATCCCGACCGCGACCTGCAGCTCGATGTGACCGTCGGCGAGCTGTTCGCCGAACTTGGCACGCTGGTCGTGCTCGACGACGCGCTCGTCGACGTGGCGATGGGCTTGATGTCGTGCGCTCCCGCCTACGTTGCGCTGGTCGCCGAGGCCCAGGTCGACGCCGGCGTGCGACGGGGCATTCCGGCGGCCCAGGGCGCCGAGCTCGTCGTGCAGACACTCTCGGGGACGGCCGAGCTGCTGCGCCGGCGCGACTACGACACGGTCGCCGTGCGCCGCGAGGTCTCCTCGCCCGGCGGGCTGACGGCACGCGGCGTGGATGCTCTGGAGCGCGCGGGCCTGCGCGCCGCGTTCAGCGACGCGCTCGACGCGGTGCTTGGACCGAAGGTGGGCTGAGCCGATGATCCTCGCCACCGCCCGCACGCAGATCGCCGATTACCTCTCGACGTTGATCTACGTGTACACGCTGCTGATCATCCTGTACATCGTCATCCAGCTGCTCTTCTCGGTCGGCCTGCGCCCGCCGTACTCGCGCACGCTGAACGCCGTGCTCGGCTTCCTGCGCGACATCTGCGAACCGTTTCTGCGCATCTTCCGTCGCGTGATCCCGGCCTTCGGCGGGTTCGACTTCAGCCCGATCCTCGCGATCTTCACGCTTCAGATCCTGAACAGCGTCGTCGTCAACGGCCTGATCCACGGCTGAGCTCCGTGCGAGGAGTCGAGGATCGGGCGCGCGCCGGCCGGCCCACTCCTCGGGAACGGCTCGCCTGGCCGTCGAGCCCCTGGATCCGCGCCGCGCTGGTGCTCGTCGTGGTCGTCGCCGCCGACCAGCTGAGCAAGCGGGCGATCGAACACTCGATCGTGCAGGGCGAAGAGCACAGGCTGCTGCCGGGCGTGCAGCTCGTCAACACGCGCAACCAGGGCGTGGCGTTCGGCTTCCTACCCGGCAGCCACACGGGCGTGACGATCCTGATCGGCCTCGCCCTGGTCGTGCTGCTCGCCTACTTCGCGCGCCACAGCCGCGAGCGGCTGATCTGGCTGCCGACCGGCATGCTCCTCGGCGGCGCGATCGGCAACGTGGTCGATCGCGTGCGCGCGGGCGCCGTGACCGACTTCATCAAGCTGCCGCTCGGCTGGCCGCCGTTCAACCTAGCCGACCTGTCGATCACGCTCGGCATCGCGATCCTCTTTCTGGTGATCGATCACTCCCGCCACCACACCCGCCACGCCCAGCGGTGACCCCGTTCACGATCGCATACGAGGACGAGCACCTGCTGGTGGTGGACAAGGGCCCGGGCGTCGTCGTGCACCCGGCGCGCGGGCATCGCGAGGACACGCTCTCGCAGCTGCTCGCTCACAGCACCTCCGGGGGGGACCCCGAGCGGGCAGGCATCGTGCACCGGCTCGACCGTGACACCTCGGGGCTGCTCGTCGTCGCGCGCTCCGAGCAGGCGCACGCGCGGCTTCAGAGGGCGCTCGCCCGGCGGCAGATCGAGCGCGAATACCTGGCGCTCGTCGAGGGCCGCCCGCCGGCGCGCTCGGGCACGATCGAGGCGCCGATCGGTCGCGACCCGCGCGTGCGCACGCGGATGGCCGTCGGCGGGGCCCACGCGCGCGAGGCGCGTACGCATTTCGAGCTCGAGGAGGCGCTTCCCGACAGCTCGCTGCTGCGCCTGCGCCTGGAGACGGGGCGGACTCATCAGATCCGCGTGCACCTGCGAGCGATCGGCCATCCGGTCGCCGGCGATCCGGAATACGGAACGGCCGGCCTGTTCGGGCTCGAGCGCCAGTTCCTGCATGCCGCGCGCCTGTCCTTCGACCATCCAATCACGGGCGAGCGCGTGGAGGTGCGCTCGCCGCTGCCGGACGACCTGCGGCGCGCTCTTGCCCGGGCCGAGCAGCTATCCTGAATCGTCCAACCGGAACTTCGACCCGTGCGGCCACGGATCGGGCCTTGCCCGGAGGAGCGACAGCTCGTCGCGATCTCCGGGTCCGCTCCAACCGCACGGCAATCAAACGTATAAATAAAGGGAGTACCCGTGGCTCAGGTAGGCATCGCGGAGCTGCTGGAGGCCGGCGTTCACTTCGGCCACCAGACGCGCCGCTGGAACCCCAAGATGCGCCGCTTCATCCATGGCGAGCGCGGCGGCATCTACATCATTGACCTGCTCAAGACGTCGGCGCTGTTGGATCAGGCGCAGCAGTTCGCCGGCGAGCTGTCGCACCGCGGCGGGACCGTGCTGTTCGTCGGCACCAAGAAGCAGGCGCGCGACACCGTCCGCGACGTCGCCGAATCGGCGGACATGCCGTTCGTCAACCACCGCTGGCTCGGTGGCCTCTTGACCAACTTCCAGACGATCAGCCTGCGCATCCGCCGCCTGCACGACCTCGAAAAATTCGAGGCCGAGGGCCAGCTGGAGCTGCTGCCGACGCGCGAGCGGATGGCCGCGCAGGCCGACCTGGCGAAGCTGCGCGCCAACCTCGGCGGGGTCAAGAACATGCAGCGCCCGCCTGACGCGATGTTCGTGATCGACCTCAAAACCGAGGTGATCGCCGTGAAAGAGGCTCAACGCCTGCGCATCCCGATCATCGGGCTGGTCGACACCAACTGCGACCCCGACGGGATCGAGTACGTGATCCCCGGCAACGACGACGCGATCCGCTCCTGCGCGCTGATCACGCAGGCGATCGGCCAGGTCGTGCAGGAGGGCCACTCCGTGTTCCGCGCCGAGGAGGAGCGCGCGCGCAAGGAAGCCGAGGAGAAAGCGCGCCTCGAGGCCGAGGCGCGCGCCAAGCGCGAGGCCGAGGAGCAGGCCAAGCGCGACGCCGAGGAGCAGGCTGCCGCCGAGGCTGCCGCTGCGGCTGCCGCGGCTGCGCAGCCGGCCGCGCCCGCCGCAGCGCCCGACGCAGCGCCGCCCGCCAAAGCGCCCGCCGCGAGCAAACCCAAACCGCCCGCGCCGGAGCCCGTCGCGGTCCCTGCCGACAGCGCGCCGCCTGCTTCCGAGCCTGCAGCCGCCGCCGAGCCCGCGGCGGCCGCCGAGCCTGCAGCCGCCGCCGAGCCTGCAGCCGCCGAGCCTGCGGCGAGTGTCCCGCCCGCGCCCGCGGCTGAGCCTGCCGCCGAGCCGGCGAGCGCCCCACAGGAGCCGGCGCCCGAGCCGGCTGCGCCCGTGGAGGCGCCGGCAGAAGCCGCAAAGCCGGCCGCCGAGCCGGCCGATCCGGAGGCGGACAAACCCACCGAGAGCGAGCAACCGCCCACCGAGGTCGCCGAGGAGGCAGGCAAGAAATGAGCGCCGTGGAGATTGCCGCCAAGGACGTCAAGGCGTTGCGCGAGCGCACGGGCGCGGGCATGATGGACTGCAAGAAGGCGCTCACCGAGGCGCAGGGCGACATGGACAAGGCGATCGAGATCCTGCGCCTGAAGCAGGGCAAGAAGATCCAGGATCTGGGCGAGCGGACGGCGACCGAGGGCACGGTGCAGGCCTACATCCACCCGGGCGCGCGGGTCGGCGTGCTGATCGAGGTCGACTGCAACACCGACTTCGTCGCGAACAACGAGGAGTTCGTGACCTTCGCGCGCGACGTCGCGCTGCAGATCGCCGCGACGCCTACCGTGCAATACGTCACTCGCGAGGACGTCCCCGAGGAGGCGCGCGACGCGGAGGCGCGCATCTACGAGCAGGAGGCCGCTCAGAAGCCAGAGAACGTGCGCGAGAAGATCGTGGCCGGCAAGCTCGACTCGTGGTATGAGACGATCGTGCTGCTCGAGCAGGAGCTGCACAACCCGAAGTTCGACGGCAAGACCGTCCAACAGCTGCGCGACGAGCTGACCGCGACAACCGGCGAGAACGTCGTGATCAGGCGCTTCGCCCGCTTTGCCGTCGGGTAATAGGTCGTGCCCGCGGCCTACTGACGGGTAGGCTCTGCCGTCGATGGCCGCAGCTTTCAAACGCATCCTGCTGAAGCTCTCCGGCGAGGCGCTGATGGGGTCGCTCGAGTTCGGCACCGATCCCGATCGCGTGGTCACCGTCGCGCGACAGGTGACGGCGGTGCGCGACCAGGACGTGGAGGTCGCGATCGTCGTCGGCGCCGGCAACATCTATCGCGGCATGCAAGGCGCGGCGGCGGGCATGGACCGTGCGACGGCCGACTACATGGGCATGCTCGCGACCGTTCTCAATGCGCTGCCGCTGCAGGACGCGCTGGAGAAGATGGGCACCGACACGCGGGTGCAGTCGGCGCTCGGCGTCTCCGAGGTCGCCGAGCCGTACATCCGCCGGCGCGCGATGCGCCACCTCGAGAAGGGCCGCGTGGTGATCTTCGCGGCCGGCACCGGCAACCCGTTCTTCACGACCGACACCGCCGCGGCGCTGCGCGCGGCGGAGATCCACGCGGAGATCATCCTGATGGCCAAGAACGGCGTGGAAGGCGTGTACAGCGCCGATCCGGCGGTCGACCCGAGCGCGACGTTCATCCCCGAGATCACTCACATGGAGGCGCTCGAGCGTCGCCTGCGCGTGATGGACTCCACCGCTCTGGCGCTGTGCATGGAGAACGCCATGCCGCTGAACGTCTTCAACATGGATGACGACACGAGCCTCGCGCGGATAATCTCAGGCGAGCGCGTGGGAACGCTCGTATCGACACCTCGAGGAGAGAGCAATGGCGGATGAGAACCTGATCGACGTGCTGCTCGACGACGCGCGTGAGCGGATGGTCAAGTCAGCCGAGGCGGCGCAGCACGAGTTCTCGACCGTGCGCACGGGGCGCGCGAGCCCCGCGCTGCTCGATCGCGTGGTCGTCGACTACTACGGCGCGATGACGCCGCTGAACCAGCTGTCGACGATCTCCGCTCCGGAAGCGCGGCTGATCACGGTCACGCCGTATGACAAGTCCTCGATCAAGCTGATCGAGAAGGCGATCAACGAGTCCGACATCGGGCTGAACCCCGGAAACGACGGCAACATCATTCGCCTCGTCGTGCCCGAGCTGACCGAGGAGCGCCGGCGTGAGCTCGTGAAGGTGGTGCGCAACCTCGCCGAGGAGGGGCGCATCGCGATTCGCAACGTGCGCCGGGACACGATGCAGCAGCTGCGTGAGCTGAAGGCCGAAGGCGAGGCCTCATCCGACGATGAGCATCGCGCGGAGGTGGAGCTGCAGAAGCTGACCGATGGGCGTGTCGGCGATCTCGACGGCGTCCTCAAGGCCAAGGAAAAAGAGATCCTCGAAGTCTGATGAAGGCCGGCGAGGAACGGGCGTCGGCTGCCGATCTCTCCTCGGAGGACTCGCCGGTAGAGCCCGCGCTCCCGGCGGCGCGCTACGTCGCGATCATCACCGACGGCAACGGCCGCTGGGCGCGCGCGCGGGGGGTGTCGGTCAACGAAGGCCACAACGCCGGTGCCGACACCGTCAAGGCGCGCCTGCGCGATGCTGCAGAGTTCGGCGTGAAGGAGCTGACGGTCTACTCGTTCTCGACGGAGAACTGGTCGCGTCCGGCCGAGGAGGTGCAGGGCTTGATGGAGATGTTCTCACGGCGGATCGCGGGGGAAACGCCCGAGCTCAACGACGAGGGCGTGCGCATGCGCTTCATCGGCCGGCGCGAGCGCATCTCCGAGGAGCTCGTGCAGCGCATGAGCTGGGCCGAAGAGCTGACGGCGGGCAACGAGCGGATCACGCTTTTCGTGGCCTTCAACTACGGCGGGCGCGCGGAGATCCTCGATGCCGCGCGCCGCTTTCAGGGAGGCGGCGAGGAGGAGTTCCGCGCGTGCCTCTACGCGCCCGAGATGCACGACCCCGACCTGATCATCCGCACGAGCGGAGAGCAGCGACTGTCCAACTACCTGCTGTGGCAGTCCGCCTACTCGGAGCTGGTGTTTCGCAGCGAGCTGTGGCCCGACTTCACGCGCGAGGCGCTGGAGCAGTCGCTCGCCGAGTTCTCCCAGCGCCGCCGGCGCTTCGGCCGGCGATGAAGCTGCGCTGATGGAGGGCGGCTCCCGCACCTCCCGCACCCGTGGTCGCCCCGCGGGCCGCGCCCCTCGCCGCCGGGAGCGCTCGGAGCTCGGCGCGCGGATCTTCACCGCGGTGCCCGCGATCGCCGTCGCGCTGTTCCTGGTGATCGAGGGCGGCGTGATCTTCACGTTCGGGCTGTTCGTGCTCGGGTGCATCTGCCTGCACGAGCTCTACGCGATGTACGACCGCGCCCGCCCGGTGCGACTGGCCGGCTTCGTGGCGCTGGCCGGCCTGCTGGTCGCGGCGCAGTACGGCGACCAGTTCCAGGTGCTGCTCGTGCTGGTCGCCGCGCTGCCGCTGATCTTCGCGCTGACCTTGTTGCAGCCGCGGCCGACCGTCGGCGGGCTGTCGGTCACGCTGCTGGGGATCTATTGGATCGGCCTGGCACTCGCCCACGCCGTGCTCTTGCGCGGCCTGCCGCATGGGCTTGGCATCGTGCTCGACGTGCTCGTCGGCACCTTCCTCGGCGACACCGGCGCCTACTTCGGCGGGAAGCTGTTCGGCAAGCGTCCGCTCGCGCCGATCATCTCGCCGAACAAGACGGTCGAGGGCCTGTTGATCGGGATGGTCTGCACGGTGGCCGGCGTGTGGATCGCCGGGCGCTATCAGGAATGGCTGCCGGGAACGCACGCGCTCGTGCTCGGCCTGGGCGTCGCCCTCGTGGCGCCCGTCGGAGACCTGTTCGAGTCGTTCGTCAAGCGCGAGGCGCGCACCAAGGACTCGGGCCGCCTGTTCGGCGCGCACGGCGGCGCACTCGACCGCCTCGACGCCGTGCTGTTCGCGGCCGTCGTGGGCTTCTACATATGGGCCGGGTATGTGTGAGGTTCGCCCGGAACGGCGTCTAACGCTCGAGGAAGCGTAGGGCTTCGTCGTTCCGAAAGGGAAGGTGATCGAGAAGCCCGCAGATCTCGAACAGCCGTTGCACCTGCTCCTGCTCTCCGGGGACGAGTATGAATGTGCATTCGCGCTCTGCGCAGAGTTCTTGCGCCACGAGGATGGCGCGTATGCCCGATGCGTCGATGAACGCCAGGTTGCGAAGGTCCAGAACCAGGAACGTGTTTCGGGACATGTCGATCCGAGCGACGGCGGCGGCGAGATATGGGGCCGAAGCCATGTCCAGCTCGCCCGTCAGGACGAGCTTGTGCTCACGAACGCGAACGACGTGCTGGACAGCCAAGTGGGGGGGAGCGCTCTCTGCGACAGCTTCCGGGTGCGTGCGCTCGCCGATAGACATCAGAACCTCCGTACACGTGTCGCTGTGTATTGAGGTCCAACCGGGCACCCTGCGTTGCCGTGCGTCCCTCCGCCCCTGCGCGCCCCCCGCTCCTCCCTCGTAAGGCCAAGAGCTTTCGCGATCGTAGCGCGACGGACCCGGCCATGCAATGGAGCCTTCCTGCGTTCAGCGCGCCCCTGGGTCCGCTACGCGAGCATATGAGGTGCGTAGCGCATCTAGCGTGCGACGGTGGAAGTTGGGTTCGACACGGTCCATGGGTACGTGGTTGAGGAAGATCTGCAATTCGGCTCCGACTTTCGTCGTGATGGCGCTCATTTGCCACGACTTTGTCTCCGGAGTCGCCTTTGTGCGGGCGTAAGTCAGGTGCACGATCTCCTTGTCGATACGTCGGTCGATGTGCTTTTCAGCATCATCACGTGGCCTGCGCGGCAGCAGTTTCTGCCACTCAGCACCGGTAAAGAAATCGCGGGCCAGGACGTCGTCGGGTTGGGGCTTCGTGGCGCGAAGGAAGTGCATCATGTTCCGCACGTGAATAGTCCACGACTCGATTAGCGCATCGTGGGTCCACAGCGACGTGTCCGCGCCGCCGTAGCGGGCGCGAAGAAGCGCGTCCAGGTCGTGAAGCGTCCCATAGAGCCGCTCGATCTCGTAGGCGACGTGCTTCGATGCCATGCACAACACACGCGTCGAGCGGATCGGACGGGGCACCGGGCAATCGTAGAGACGACCTACGACGGTTCAAGTTCGCGACGGCCCCTACGCCGCCGGCCCCACCGCCTCAAGGGGGCCTCCGCTCGGCTCAGATACTCATCGGCCTCCGCGATGAAGCCCTCGCGCAAGGTCAGCACGGAGAAGATCGACACGCCGGCTGCGGCTCCGCTGGTCCTGCCCTTCATGCCGACGCCGAGCACGGCAAGCACGTCGTCGCCGCCGAGGTCGGCTATCTCCTCGACTCGCATCGAGTAGGACTGGGACGCCTCCAGGAGTTCATCGACCCCCCTTGCGCACTCGGGCTTGCCGCGCAAGACGATGCCGAGCGCGTGTCACGATCTCCACGTTCTCCCGGGACATCGCTACGCCACCAGACCCACTGCTTCAAGGGCCTCGGCGGGCGACGCGTAGGCTCGGACGCCGACGACCTTCCCCTCGCGGATCGTCCACACTCCGGCACTGCGCTGCTCGACCGGGATGGATGTCCGCCTTCCCTTGGCGGTCAGCAGCAGAGCCACCACTACTGACTCGCCCACGTCCCAGAATCGGTCCGGCTGAAAGCGGATCTCCTCCATCGCATCCTGGAATGTTTGGATGTAGCGCCGCATCCCGTCGTGGCCGCGATATGTGTCTGGCTCGGCTGAGATCTCTGGACCTATCTCGATCTCGACCTCGGGATGGGTCAGCGCGAGGGCGCGTCCGATGTCTTCGCTGTTGAAGGCGCCGAACACCTGACGGACGATCTGCACGTTCTGCTGCGACATCGCCCGCCCAGTATCCCGCTCGCCGTCGTGATGCGTGACCTTGGTCGGGAGTTGGCGTCCGCCCGCAACGTGCGCTGCTAGACGCCGCCGCCGAGTCCGGCCGCTCGCAGAGCCTCGCCGTGGTCGAGATAGCCACGGATGCGAGCGATCTTGCCGTCGCGAAGATCGAAGACCATTCCGAGCGACGCGTCGACGGGGACGCCGCTGTTCTTTCCGCGTCCCCTCAGCCGGCCGAGCATGATCACGAGGTCGGTGGGGTCGCGAAAGGAGTCGGGGAGGATAAGGAACTCCTCCCAGGCGTCGCTTAGAACTCCTAACACAATGCCTCTGCTCGGGCGAGCGCCTTGAAGCAGATCAGGCCGCACCCGATCGCGAGGAACGCTTCGTGGATGTCGTCGCGACGCTCGTAGCGGACTCTGAGCCGACGGTACTGATGCAACCAGG
>DATHGU010000333.1:0-6020 GCA_035317495.1 Solirubrobacteraceae bacterium | reverse complement strand
GGACCATGTCGCCGGCCTGGAAGAACACGACGTCGTCTTCGGGCGCCGCGCCCGTCTTCCAGCCGAGCGCCTCGTAGAAGCGGCGTGCGCGACCCAGGTCGCGCACGCCCAGCGTGATCACCGTGACGCGCTGTCGCATGCTGCACAGTCTGCCGCACCGGCAGCCGCAATCGCAGCCGCACCCGCGGCGCGGCGGCTTGAACGGCTCAGCGGTTGACCGACGCCATGCCCGCCTCGTCATAGCGCGCGCCCGACGCCGCGGGCACCTCGGCGTCGATCCGCGCCAGATCGTCGTCGCTCAGCTCGATGTCGGCCGCCGCCGCGTTCTGCTCCAGGTAGGTGCGCCGCTTGGTGCCGGGGATCGGCACGATGTCCTCGCCCTGGGCGAGCACCCAGGCGAGCGCGAGCTGCGCCGGCGCTATGCCCTTGTCGGCGGCGATCTGCTCGACCTTCGCGGCGAGCTTCAGGTTCGCTTCGAGGTTCTGACCGGTGAAGCGGGGTCCATGGCGGCGGAAGTCGCTCTCGTCGAGCTCCTCCGGCGACTTGAAGCGGCCGGAGAGAAAGCCGCGACCGAGCGGTGAGTAGGGGACGAAGCCGATGCCCAGCTCGCGGCACGTGGGGATGATCTCGGACTCGGGATCGCGCGTCCACAGCGAGTACTCGGTCTGCACGGCGGTGATCGGGTGAACGGCGTGCGCGCGACGGATCGTCTCGGGCGCCGCCTCGCTGAGGCCGATGTGCAAGACCTTGCCCTGCTGCACGAGCTCGGCCATCGCCCCGACCGTCTCCTCGATCTCGACGTTGGGGTCGACGCGGTGCTGGTAGTAGAGGTCGACGTGGTCCGTGCCGAGACACTTCAGCGAGCCCTCGATCGAGCTGCGTACGTGGTCTGCGGAGCCGTCGAGCGGCCCGACGGTGGACATGTCGCCGGCCGTCGCCGCATCCAGCCGGCGCGCGAACTTCGTCGCTATCACGTACTCGTCGCGGCGGCCCTTGATCGCGCGTCCAACGAGCTGCTCGTTGGTCATCGGCCCGTACAGCTGTGCGGTGTCGAGGAAGTTGACGCCGAGCTCGAGCGCGCGCTGGATCGTCGCGATCGCCTCGGTCTCGTCGGCTGAGCCGTAGAAGGCGGACATGCCCATGCATCCGAGCCCGAGTGCGGAAACCTCGAGGTCGGCCAGTTTGCGGTGCCTCATTTCCATTCCAGCCTTTCGCGGTAGCTGTTCGTTGTTCGTGGCCCCCAACATTCACGATAGGACGGATTCAGTTGTGGGTGGCGCCGCGCGCAGGGCCGACGATCACCCGCTGCAGCCTGCGCGCCGCATCGAGGTGATCGCCCGTCCAGATCATGCGCACGGCGGTTTCGCTCGACCTGCCGTCCTCGCCGCGCAGGTCGTGACGCACCGCCTCGAGCAGACGCCGATCGCCCGCCTTGTCGTGCGCAAGCGGCTCGCGCGGCTTGCGTCCATCGAGGAGGCGGGCGGCGAGATCCTCGTACCAGCCCCTCACGAGCTCGCTCTTGCGCAGCAGCTCCTCGCGAGCGGCGGTGCGATCGCCGGCGACCGAGCCATCCTCGCGCTGCCACAGCTCGAGAACCGCGTCACCCGTCAGCCGCAACCCGGCGGCTCCCGTCACCAGGCTCGTCATATCCGCGAGCGGCATCGGCTTGGCGCCGCGCTCGGCAAGGTAGCCGCGGAACGTGTCGTCCAGGCGCCGCGACGCCGCGGAGGCACGGGCGGCGTCCCCGGCCGGCGCCGCCGCGGGCTCGGTGCCGTCGTCGCAGCGGCGCAGCCCGAAATCGACGGCGCCGGCGAGGTAGCGCGCGCTCTCGCTGTAGGCGTCGGCGAGCGCCCGGCGCAGCGCCGGGCCGGCACCGCGCGGCCAGAAGAGCAGCCCGACCGCGAGGCTGACGCCGCAGCCGAGCGCGATGTCCTCCACGCGCAGGAGACCGACCCGCCATCCAGCCGGCTGGATGATGTTGTAGAGGAACACGAGCGTCAGCGTGAAGGCGGCCTGGCCGGCCGCGAACGAGATCGCCGCCGGCGCCACGCCCGCGAGCAGGATCGCCGGCGGCAGGAGGAACCACAACAGCGTCGTGTCCGTGCCGATCGCGGCGAGCATCGCCGCTCCGACGACGAACCCGACCGTCGTGCCCAGCAGGCCGCGAAGCACGTTCTGTCCGGTGTTCAACGCGTTCGAGCGCAACACCGACAACGTGCCGAGGACGACCCAGAAGGAATGCTGCACCCCGGTCTGATTCGCGACGAGCACCGCCAGGCCCAGCGCGACCGCTCCGCGCACGCTGTTGTGCAGCCATACCGAGCCTCGATCGATGTGCGCGCTCGCGCGCTCGTGAGCGGCGGAGAGCGTCCCCGTCAGGCCCTCCGGCTGGCGGCCGAGCACGCGTTCCCGCCAGCTGCGCCGCTCGGCGGCCGCGGTCAGGTCGATGTTTCCCCCGATGCTCGCGACGGCGAACGCGAGCTCCTGCGCGCGGAAGCTCGGATCGAGCGAGCTGATGAGCTCGCGCACGCCTTGCTCAGAGCCTTGCTCGGCGCTCTGCGAGCTGCGGCGCGGCGCGGCCCTGACCGGCAGGGCGGCCGTCGCGCTCTGCTCCATCCTCGCGAGCGCGTCGGCCAGCTCGCGGAGCGCCCCGCGCAGCGCGGCGCAGTCCCCGCCCGTCACCTCGAGCAGCTCCGCTCCTCGTTCGAGCACGGTTGCCGCGGCCACCTTCACATCGCAGGCGGCGCGGTCGACCGGAGCGCCCTCCGTCGGAGGCGCGGACTGCACGACGATCGCGTTCATCCAGTTCAGCTCGTCCACCAGGCGCACGACCGTCCTCGCGGCGGTGTTCAGGCTGGTCGGGCGGTAAGGCGTGGCGAGGAACACCCGGTGCAGCGCCGCAACCGCGTCGTTCGCCGCTGCGATCGCCCGATCGCGCTCGCGCGCAAACGTGTCGCCCCGGTCGCTCATCACGTAAGCGATCTCCGTGCGTAGCCTCGCGGCCAGCGCCCGGCAGGCCGCCGTGGCCGCCGCGCGCAGCGGACCGCGCGCCGGCGCCGGCCACAGCACTCCGGCCGCCAGCAGCGCTGCTCCCGCCGCCATGCCCCAGCCGGCCACGCGATCGGGAATCGAGGAAGCCGGCGCGGCAAGCGTCACCGGCAGGATGAAGGCCAACAGCAGCGAGGTCGTGGCACCGGCCAGGACCGAGCTGACGACCCCGGCGAAGATCACGCCGAAGCCGACGATCGTCATCGACAGCGTGGACAGCCACACGCTTTGGGAGGCCAGCGTGCCAAGGCAGACGAACGCGCTGCCGACGAGCGCGAGCGCGAGCTGATCCTGCAGGCGCTCGCGCAGCGGACCGCCGAAGTCGACAAGCAGCAGCATCGCAAACGAGCCGAACGCCGCGAACGTCGCCACGTTGGGGTCGCCGATCGCCTCCTGCCCGATCGCGAACATCGCCGGCATGACGATCGCCGCGCGCCCCGCGCGGCGCAGCGCGGCAAGGTCGGGATCGCGCCGGCCCAGCCACTGCAGAGGATGCACGAGCGCTCGTGCGGAGAACACTCCCGCGGAGACTACTTCTGCCCGTCGATCTACTTCTGCCGGTCGATCCAGGAGAGGATCGCGCGGGAGGGCCTGAGGACCGTGCCGTCGGACAGCTTGAGCGCGGGAAGCTTCGTGTCGCCGGTCGCCTCGCGCAGCGTCTCGCGCGAGCCTTTGCGCAGGAAGGGGATCGGGCTGCCGTGCGCGGCGATCACCTTGTCGTACTCGATGCCCGCGGCGCGCAGCGCCTCCTGGACGCGGCGACACGGGTGGATCCGCGGGCCGCCGTCATCGCCATGGCAAACGAACAGCGTCGGGGTCTCGCCGATCTGTGTCGGGGTGTCGGCGATCTGTGTCGTGCTCTCCGCCATCTGCATCCTCCCGTTTCGTGGACTCGGCCAGCCAGCGTAACGTCGCGCGGGCGAGGCGGAAGACGCAGGCGCCGGTGAGCCCCGACATAAATAAATAATATATATAGGATCAAGACTGATTCCTATTCACTGGAGGCCTGATGCGGAGACTGCCGTTGACTGCGTTGTCGGCGCTGCTGGGCGGGCTGGCTTTGCTGCTCGCCGGCTGTGGCGGGTCGCGGGCCGCATCGAGTGCCTCGGCGGGAAAGCTCCAGGTGGTGGCGGCCGAGAACTTCTGGGGCAGCATCGCCAGTCAGCTGGGCGGCAGCAAGGTGGCGGTCAACAGCATCATCGTCAACCCGAACACCGACCCTCACTCCTACGAAGCGACGGCCTCCGACGGCGTTCTCGTGGCGCGCTCGCGGATGGCGCTCGTCAACGGGCTCGGCTACGACGGCTGGGCCTCGAAGCTGCTCGCCGCCAACCCGTCGAGCGCTCGTGTGGTGCTGGACGTCGGGAACCTGCTCGGGCTCAAAGAGGGCGACAACCCGCACCAGTGGTACTCGCCGTCCAGCGTGCAGCGGGTGACCAACCAGATCGTTGCCGACTACAAGCGGCTGGACCCCAAGGACGCCGCCTACTTCGATCGGCAGCGTGCCACGTTCGCGAGCCGCGACCTGGCGGAGTACAACAGGCTCCGCGGCGAAATACGCTCGCGCTTCGCCGGCGTGCCGGTCGGCTACAGCGAGAGCATCTTCCAGCCGCTCGGGCACGACCTCGGCTTGAAGCTGACGACGCCCTACAGCTTCGCCAAGGCGATCTCGGAGGGCACCGACGTGAGCGCCGCCGACAAGCAGACAGTCGACACGCAGGCGGAAGATCACGCGATCGAGGTATGGGTCTACAACAGCCAGAACGCCACGCCGGACGTGCAGCGCGTCAACCAGCTCGCGCGCGCCGCCCACGTTCCGATCACGACGATCACCGAGTCGCTCTCGCCCGCCTCGGCTAACTTCGAGCAATGGCAGAGCGCGCAGCTGCGGAGCCTGCTCCAGGAGCTTCACCAGGCGACGGGCCGATGAGCTCCGGGCTTGCGGTGCGGCTCGAGCATGCGCGGGCTCAGATCGGCCGGCATCTGGTTTGGAGCGAGGTGGACATGGCCATTGCGGAGGGCGAGTTCGCGGCGATACTCGGTCCGAACGGGTCGGGCAAGACGACGCTGCTGCGAGTCCTGCTCGGCGAGCTCGCGCTCACGGACGGAACGGTCTCGATCCTGGGCAAGCCGCCGGGAGCGCTGAAGGGCCGTATCGGCTACCTGCCGCAGCGCCGTCACTTCGACGCGGGCACGCGCATCCGTGGCATCGACCTCGTGCGGCTCGGGCTGGACGGCGCGCGCTGGGGCCTGCCGCTGCGCCGTTCCGGAGGCGAGCGCGTCGAAGAGCTGCTCGAGATGGTCGGCGCCGGCGAGTACGCGAGCCGGCCGATCGGGCACCTGTCGGGAGGTGAGCAGCAGCGCCTGCTGATCGCCCAGGCGCTCGTCAGCCGGCCGCGGCTGCTGGTCCTCGATGAGCCTCTCGACAGCCTGGACCTCCCCAACCAGCGCGCGGTCGCGGCGCTGCTGGAGCGCATCTGCCGCCGGCAGGAGGTGACCGTGCTGCTGGTCGCGCACGACGTCAACCCGCTGCTGTCCTACCTGGACAGGGTCGTGTACTTCGGCGCGGGGCGGGCAGTCGTCGGAACGCCGCTCGAGGTCATCACCGCGGAGACGCTCAGCGGCCTGTACGGCGTTCCGATCGAGGTCCTCGCGACGGCCGACGGCAGGCTCGCCGTCGTCGGGCTGCCGGAGGCGCCGGCGCACCACACCGATCGCCATGCCGATCGCTAGCGCGCTGGGCGAAGCGGGGCCTTCGCTTGACCTGATCTCGGATATCAGGCAGCTGACGGCGTTCCCGTTCATGGTCAACGCGCTGGAGGCGGGAACGATCGTCGCCGTGATGGCGGGCGTGGTGGGCTGGTTCATGGTGCTTCGCCGACAGACCTTCGCGGGGCACACGCTGTCGGTGATGGCATTCCCGGGCGCGACCGGGGCGCTGCTGGTCGGGCTCTCGGCCGCAGCCGGCTACT
>DATHGU010000332.1:0-5429 GCA_035317495.1 Solirubrobacteraceae bacterium | reverse complement strand
GTGCGCAGCACGTTGGACTCGGCCGCCGGGTGCACCTCGCGCAGCGCCGGCACCAGTTTGTGGCGCACGCGCGCGCGCGCGTAGCGCTCGTCTTCGTTGCTCTCGTCCTCGCGCCAGGAGAGACCGCGGGCCGCGCAGTACGCGGCCGTCTGCTCGCGCGTGATTGCAAGCAACGGGCGGACCAGCCGTCCCTCCGCGGCCACCATCCCGAGCAGCGCCCGCCTGCCGGGCGAGGCCGCGAGGCGATAGAGGATCGTCTCGACCTGGTCGCTGGCCGTGTGCCCGGTGGCGATCAGCGCGTCGCGCTCCTCCGCGATTCGCTGCGCCGCGTCGTAGCGGATCTCGCGCGCCCACGCCTGGACGTTGCCCTGCTCGGCGTGTTCGGGCCGTTCCGACGGCGGCTCGTCGCCCGGCGCCCCGACGCCTGTCTCGGCCTCCCAGCCCGGCGCGCCCGCGCCGGTGTCCGCCGACGCGCCAACGTCCGTGGCGCTCGACGGGCGACGCTCGCGCAGTACCGACAGGTCGACGCCGAGTCGTTCGCAGAGCGTCCAGCAGTGGCGCTCGTCCGCGTCGGCCTGCTCGCGCAAGCCGTAGTTGACGTGCAGCGCGCTCACCTCTCCCTTGCCAAGCAGCGCGACTGAAACGGCCAGCAGACACGTGGAGTCGCGACCGCCCGAGATCATCGCCACGACCGGTCGCTCGTCGCCGAGCAGACCTCCGGCGCGCACCGCCTCGCGAATCTGCTCGACGCTCACGAGCGAGCTTCGACCCCCTCCTTCGGCACGGCGACGAACAGCTCGGTCGGCTCGGAGAAGCCCTTCAGCCCGACCTCGCCGATGCGCTCGAACCGCACGCCGTCGACCCCGGCGACCGTGTCCACGACCTGCCGCGTGACGAGCACCTCTCCCCCGCCCGCGCGCGCCACCACGCGCGCCGCCTGGTTGATCTCCCGGCCGTAGTAGTCGCCATCGCGGTACAGCGCCTCGCCGTAGTGCATACCGATCCGCGGCGGCGGGTCGCCCGGCGCTACCGCCGCCTCCAGGCCGACCGCCCAGCGCACGAGCCCGGCGGCGTCGGGGCCCACGACCATGACCTCGTCGCCGAGCGTCTTGATCGCGCGCGCGTCGGCCGGCAGCGTCTGCTGGACCGCATCCACGAAGCGCTCGACCGCGGCCAGCGCCTCCTCGTCGCCGCGCTCCACGGTCAGTCGGGCGTAGCCCGCGAGGTCGGCGAACACGATCGCCACGCGCACGCGCCCCTCCTCGGGGCTGCTCTCGGCGAGATCCGTCTCCATGTGCCCGATCACGTCCTGCTCGACGAAGTGGCCGAGCAGCCGGTCGTGCACGTAGCGCAGCAGCGGCACGACGAACGGCATCAGCTCCCTCGCCAGGCCTTCCATCTCCTCCGCGATCTCGACGTTCGGCATCCCCTCGCGCATCAGCGGCTCGTGCACGTACAGGTGGACCAGCCGGACCTCCGCTTCGGCGATCTGCGCGATCGACTGCCCGTACACGCGGGCGAGCTGCAGGAAGGCGACCGACGGCAGGCCCGCCTCGAGCATCGCCGCGACGTACTGCATCATCTCCAGGTCCTCGTCGGTGAACAACCGGGAGGACTCTCCGCCGAGGCCCATCGCGCTGAGGATGCGCTCGATCAGCGCCTCTTCGAGCCCGCTCTCGCGGGCCACGTCCTGCAGCGTGTAGCGTCCCTCCGAGCCGCTCAGCAGATCCTCGATCGGGCCGACCGCCAGCTGGCCGTGGTCGCTCGCGCGCTTGATCTGCTCGAGCGTGTGCCCGCGCGCGCGCAGCCGCGCGACGACGCGCACATAGGCAGCGGCGGCCGGCGTCCAGCGTCCCTCGTAGCCCGGTACGAGGCCCTTCTGGATCCATCGTCTGACCGTCGCCGGCGAGACGCCTGCGCGCGCGGCCACGTGCGCGAGTGTCGGCTCGACGGGCTCGCTCACGGGGTCTTCTGCGGGCTCAGCCACTCAGGCGCGACGCGAAGGGCTTTCCCATGCAGCGCAGTCTAAAGTCGCGGCCGGTGTCCGACAGTCAGACCACGGCCAGCGCCGCCATCCACCTGCACCCGACAGCTCCGCTGGCCGAACGCGTCCTGTTGCCCGGCGATCCCGGGCGAGCGCTGATGCTGGCCCAGTCGCTGCTGGCCGAGCCGCGCATGTTCAACCACAACCGCGGCCTGTGGGGATACAGCGGCGAAGCGGCCGACGGGCGGCCGCTGACGATTCAGGCGACCGGCATGGGCGGACCGTCGGCCGCGATCGTGCTCTCGGAGCTCCTCGCCCTCGGCGCGCGGCGGGCGATTCGCGTCGGCACGTGCGGCGCGCTCGCCTCCTCACTCGAGCTCGGCGAGCTGCTGATCGCGCGCGAGTCGATCTGCAGCGACGGCACCTCGCGCGCGCTCGGCGCCGGCGAACGCGCCGCCGCCGACCAAGCCCTGACCGAGGCGCTGGTGCGCGCCGCTCCGGACGCGAGCGTCGGCGCGGTCGCGAGCGTCGACCTCTTCTACGAGCGCGACGGCGCTCCCCGCGCCGAGACGCGCGATGCGCTCGCCGTCGAGATGGAGGCGGCGGCGCTGTTCGCGCTCGGAGCGGCCGAGGGCATGCCCGTCGCCTGCCTGCTCGCGGTCAGCGACACGTTCGACGCACGCGGCGCGCGCGAGCGCATCGACGGCGATGAGCTGCGCCGCGCCGCCGAGCGGATGGGCGCCGTGGCGCTCGCCGCGCTCGGCGGCTGAACGGCTCGCAGCGGCGGGCGAGCGCCCGCCGTGCATCTCAGGATTTGCGCGCTTTCGCTTTGCTCCGTGCCGGTTTGGCTCTGCCGCGGGCGGGTTTCGCTTTGCTCGCCGCTTTCGCTTTGACTTTGCGTTTCGCTTTGGTCGCTTTGGCTTTCCCGGCCGCTTTGGCTTTGCTCGCTTTCGTTTTGGTTGCGGCTTTTGCTTTGCTCGCTTTGGCTTTGCTCGCGGCTTTGGCTTTGCTTGCTTTCGTTTTGGTTGCGGCTTTTGCTTTCGCGCGTTTCGCTTTTGTCGGTTTCACTTTGCTCCGTGTCGGTTTGGCCGCAGCAGCGGCTCTTGACGGGCGCCTGCCCTCTGGCTTGAGTTTGTCGGTGAGTTTGCCCAACTGTTGCTCGATCGCCGACAGGCGTGACTCGACGGCATTGGGTGAGAGAGCACGGTCGAGACGGTGCACGCCGTCCTCGATGCCCTCAAGCCTATGCGAGACCGACCGCAGTCGCCGCGTCAGCCGCTCGATGTCAGCGGCCGATGGGATGTTCAGCGCGCCCATTGCAACCTCCTGTGCTTGGGAAGCCTTCTCGCGGGCGTCGAACGCCCGGCCAATCGCCCCTGTGATGAGGGGGTTTTCCAGCAGGTCGGAAAGTGCCTTTCCAAGCCGGTCCTCCGTGTTTTCGCTCAACCGCTCGCGCAGGCTCTTGGCGACGTTGCTCGCATCGGACATCCATGCGCTCCTGGTCTTTGTGGTCGAAGGGCTCGCAAGCCCACGGCGACTCGTCTGGCCGCCAAGCAGGAAGGATACGGTGCAGCGATGACCGAGCGTTTGTTCCTCTTCCTGCAGTTGGAGTTTCCGTGGGAGCTCGGACCGCCCGACGGGCGCTACCTGTTGCGCGCACAAGAGGGCGCCGAGCCCGAGCGAGTCGTGGTGCTCGGCACGCTCGGCGCGCGGCGGCGCGCGCCCGCGCGTGGAGCGCTGCTGAGCGCAGCGCGACGCTCACAGGCCAGACGGCGCCCGGCGCCACCAGAGCCGGAGCCGACGCCGGTGGCGATCGCACGAGCCACGATCGTCGACCCGATCTCGTTGTCGGCCGAGCGCCAGGCCCAGGCGTGGCTCGCCGACCTCGACGGCGAGCGCGAGATACGCGCGGCCTTCGAGGTGCTCAACCGCGTCCTTCACTTCCACCGCATCGCCTCGGCGGATCCCTACGTGCATGAGGTCTCGCCCGACCAAGCGCTCGTGATCAGGGCCGGGTGGGGCGAGGGCGAGCAGGTGGCCGACGGGCTGTGGATGCACGCGCACGAGCTGCCTTGGCGCGGACCCGCCGGCGTGCGCAGGAAACGCATCGGCGATCGCGCGGCCGCGCTGCGCCCGCAGGAGCGCTTGGCCGAGCTGCTAGGCGCGCGCGGCGTCACGCTGCTGTGCGAGGAGCTCGTCCTGCGCGCGCGCCTGGACCTCGACCAGGGCCGCCTCGCGCACGCGGCGGTCGAGCTGCAGGCGGCGTACGCGGCCGCTCTCAACGAGCTGCCGCGCGAACGGCGCGAGGACCTCGCGATCCGCGTCGCGGAGCTAGAGAAGCTGCGAGCCGGGGTCGCTGCGCAGGCACGCGCGACGCTCGGCGCCGACGCCGACGCCGCAGACGCCGCATCCGAATCGGAAGCGAGCGCGAGCGAGGAGGCGAGAGCGGGCACCAAGCTGCCGGACTCAGACAGCGATGCCTCCACGGCGAGTCCCGACGAGGAGGTCGTTCGCCACGCGCTCGAGCGCCTCGAGGCAGCGCTGCGGGCGCGTACGGCCACGGGGTTTAGGCTGAGGTGAGCATGGATCCCACGACGAGCGCGATCGGCACCTGGAGCGGCGGGCGCTTCATGCACTTCGGCCAGCAGCTCACGGAGCGGCGGTTGGAGTCGCTGCTGCGTCCCGGCGACGGCATCGACACTGTGATCACCGCCGACGCCTACGGCAGCGGCGAAGCCGATCTGGCGCTCGGCCGCGCGCTCGGCGGCGTCCCGCGCGAGGAGTACTCCCTGGTCGGCGCGATCGGCCACGACTTCTACACGGGCGAGCGCGAAGGCGCAAAAGGCTTCCCACGCTTCACCGACCCGCGGCTGCGCAAGCCGGAGGCGTACGGCGAGTACATCCGGATGGCCACCGAGCGCAGCCTCGAGCGCTGCGGGGCCGGGCACTTCGACCTGCTGCTGCTGCACAACCCCGACCGCGTCGGCTACTCCAGCGCAGCCGTGTGGGAGGGGATGCAGGCCGTCCGCGAAGCTGGGCTCGCACGCCTGTTGGGGGTCGCACCCGGTCCGGCCAACGGCTTCACGCTCGATCTGATCGACTGCTTCGAGCGCTTCTCCGAGCAGATCGACTGGGCGATGATCATCCTCAACCCGCTCGAGCCGTGGCCAGGCGAGCTCGTGCTCGGAGCGGCCGCCGCGCACGAGGTGGACGTGATCACGCGGGTCGTCGACTACGGCGGCATGTTCCACGACGACGTGCTGCCGGGTCACTCCTTCGCGGACTACGACCACCGCAAGTTCCGTCTCGAGGGCTGGGTCGAGGAAGGTCGCGAGAAGCTCGAACGGATGCGCCCGTACGCCGAGCGCCATGGGTTGAGCATGCTGCAGCTCGCCTGTGCATGGAACCTCTCGCACCCCCCGGTGCGCTGCGTCGCGCCGACGCT
>DATHGU010000331.1:0-13889 GCA_035317495.1 Solirubrobacteraceae bacterium | reverse complement strand
CCGCGACCGACGCCGCGAAACCATCGACCGCCGGGCGTTCGAGCGGGACGCCGAGGACTGCGGGCGGCGGCCCCAAGCCAGGCGCGGCGTCAGGCGGCGCTTCCCTGAGCAGGGCGCCGCGCATCAAAAAGGGGGCGCGGGACGTCTCCGGCAAGATCAACCGTGTCGATGCACTTCCGGCCGCAGCGAAGTACAAGCCCGCCAAGGGCGCGCCGTCTGACGCCGAAGTCGAACGGGAGATCGCCAAGGTGCAGAAGTCGGGCGTGGTCCTGCCCACTGGAAACACTGCGAAGCAGTTCGAGCAGGAAGCGGCGAACGTCAGCGTGCCGAACGGCGGCGACTGGGTCTTCCCGATCGGTCCGCTGGCCCTTGTCCTGTCACCGTCCACATGGACACAGGACCAGGGGGTGGACATCGCCACCCAGGGTGGCGCCTGTGGGGCGGCCACGGTGGAGGTCGCGCTGACGAGTGGCACGGTCGTGCAGGAGGGAATCTCGGGCTTCGGCGCATCCGCGCCCGTGATCCAGATCGATACGGGCCCGTACAAGGGCTGGTTCGTTTACTACGGCCACGCCGCGCCCGCGCTCGCACCGGTGGGAGCCCACGTAACCGCCGGACAGCCGATCGCCGAGGTCGGCTGCGGCATCGTCGGCCTGTCCTCGGGACCGCACCTGGAGATCGGGCTCACGCCGCCCGGTGCCGCTCCCTGCTGTCCGGCCTGGCAGGCCACCTCGGCGGCGATGGAGGCTCTTCTGCGGCAGCTCTACGCACGATCAAAGCGCTGAGCTCTCGCGCCGCCGGGGCCGATCGGCGGCGCCGCGCTCGGCTGCACCCGCTCAAAGGCCGCCGAGGAATTCGAGCAGCGCGGCGTTGACCGCCTCGGGCTCCTCCTGCTGGACCCAGTGTCCGGCGCCGGGCACCACGACCTCGCGGCGCAGGTCGGTGACCGATCCGCGCATCGCCTCCGCCGGCATGAAGCGGCGCACGGGATCGCGCTCGCCGGTCAGGAACAGGGCCGGCTGCTCGACGCGCCGCTCGGCGAACGCCTGGGTCAGCTCCCAGTTGCGGTCGATGTTGCGATACCAGTTCAGCCCGCCCGTGAAGCCGGTGCGCTCGAACGCCTCGACGTACAGGTCCAACTCGTCGTCCGACAACCAGGCGGGACGCTCGGGCGGCGGACCGTCCTCGTCGGCCCAACGTGCCGTCCACTGGCGGTGCGTCGTGAGCGTGCGGCGCACGTCGCGCGCCAGCGCCGTGTCGGCCACGCCCGGCTGTTGGAACCACACGATGTAGAAGTCCTCGCCGAGGTGCCGTCGCATGATCGGGATCGGCGGCGCGGGCGCTCGCGGAACGAACGGGACGCTCAGTCCGGCCACCGCGCGCACGCGCTCGGGGTGCATGACCGCGAGCTGCCACACAAGGCTCGCGCCCCAGTCGTGGCCGACGAAGATCGCGGATTCCTCCTCGAGCGCGTCGAGCAGCCCGCACATGTCCCCGCACAACGACACGACGTCGTAGGCCTCGACCTCATGCGGCGCCGAGCTGTGCCCGAACCCGCGCATGTCGGGGGCGGCCACGCGGAAGCCTGCGGCGCTCAGCGCCGGCACCTGCCGGCGCCAGGAGTAGGCGAGCTCCGGAAACCCGTGGCACAGGACGACGAGCGGGCCCTCGCCATCCTCGTGCACGCTCAGCTCGATCCCGTTCGCGGGTATGCGACGCTCGGGCATCGGCGGGAACGATAAGTGAGCGCGCATGCGAGCGCGCCCGCCAACGCCTGGATCTCCTCACGTGACCGACTACTGTCAGGGGCGCCATGCCTGCGCAAGCCGAGCAAGCCCCCGCGATCGCCGATGCAGCGCGAGAGCGGGTGCGACGACCGGCGATCCTGGCGGTCGACGACGAGCCCGCGGTGCTGGCGGCGGTCGCGCGCGACCTGCGCGTAGGCTTCGGCGAGCGCTACCGCATCCTGCGCGCGACGTCCGGCGCCGAGGCGCTCGAGATCCTGCACGAGCTGCGCGCGCGCGGCGAGCAGGTGGCGATGCTGATCGCCGACCAGCGGATGCCCGGCATGCCGGGAACGCAGTATCTCGTCGAGGCGCGCAAGCTCGTGCCGGACGCCAAGCGCGTCCTCTTGACGGCATACGCCGACACAGAGGCGGCGATAGCCGCAATAAACGACGTCGCACTCGACTATTACCTGCTGAAGCCCTGGGACCCTCCCCAGGAGCAGCTGTTCCCTGTTGTGGAGGACCTGCTGACGACCTGGGAGGCCGGCGCGGCGCTCGAGGCGGGCGGCGTGCGCGTGATCGGCCACCGGTTCTCCAGGGAGTCGCACGACCTGCGCGACTTCCTCGTGCGCAACCGCGTGCCCGCCAGGTGGCTGGACGTCGAGCGCGACGGCGAGGCGCGCGAGCTGCTGCGCGTCGCCGGGGTCGACGCCGAGCATCTGCCGGTGGTGCTGCTGGAGGACGGCGCGGTGCTCGAGCGCCCAACCGTTCTGGAGCTGGCCGAGCGCCTCGGCGTGACGGGCGCTCCCGCGCAGGACCACTACGACCTCGTGGTCGTCGGCGGCGGGCCCGCCGGGCTGGCCGCCGCCGTCTACGGCGCGTCGGAGGGCCTGAAGACGATCATGGTCGAGCGCGAGGCGCCGGGCGGCCAGGCCGGCCAGTCGAGCCGCATCGAGAACTACCTCGGCTTTCCCGCGGGGCTGAGCGGCTCGGACCTCGCGCGCCGCGCGACCGACCAGGCGCGGCGCCTGGGCGCCGAGTTGTTGACCGTCCAGGAGGCGGTCGGCCTACGCGCCGAGGGAGCCGCGCGGCTCGTCCAGCTGAGCGGCGGCGGCGTGCTGAGCGCGAGCTGTGTGCTGGTCGCCTCGGGCGTCTCCTACAGGCAGCTCGACACGCCGGGATTTCCCCAGCTGACCGGGGCGGGGGTGTACTACGGGGCCGCCATGACCGAGGCTCGCGCGTGCGCGGACCAGCGGATAGTCGTGATCGGCGGCGCCAACTCGGCCGGCCAGGCGGCGGTGTACTTCAGCGGCTACGCCGCCGACGTGACGATGCTCGTGCGCGGGCCGTCGCTCGAGGCCTCGATGTCGCATTACCTGATCGAGCAGATCGCGGCGCTCGAGAACGTCGACGTGCGCACCGGCACCTCGGCGACCGCCGCCGAGGAGCAGGACGGGCGGCTGAAGCGCGTGCTGATCACGGGACCCGACGGCGAGCAGGCTCTGGACGCGGACGCCTGCTTCGTGTTCATCGGCGCCTCTCCACGCACCGACTGGCTGGACGGCGTGATCGCGCGCGACGAGCGCGGCTTCATCCTCGCCGGCCGCGACGTGCAGGCCGCCGGCTGGCCGCTCGAGCGCGAGCCCTACATGCTGGAGACGACCGTGCCGGGTGTGTTCGTCGCGGGCGACGTGCGCGCGCGCTCGATCAAGCGCGTGGCGAGCGCAGTCGGCGAGGGCTCGATGGCCGTCTCGCTGATCCACGAGTACCTGCTGGAGGCGTGAGGCGCACGTGAGCGAGCCGCCCGTCACCCTCGAGGAGCTGCGCACGGTCGACCTGTTCGAAGAGCTCGACGACACGCAGCTGGCCGAGTGGGTCGCCGTCGCGCGCACCTACCACGTCGAGCCCGGCGGGGTGATTGCCGAGCAGGGCGAGGAGCCGCCCGGGCTGCAGCTGTTGCTGCAGGGGGATGCGCAGGCGACGATGATCGACGCGGGGGGCAGCGAGCCGGTCGGACGGCAGAAGGCGCCGACCTGGATGGGCGCGATAGCGGTGCTCACGGGCGGCTCGCTCGGAGTCCGCATGCAGGCCACGACCGCCTGCCGCATGGCGATCGTCGAGGCCGAGGAGTTCCGCCGCCTGGCCTTTGTCCAGCCGGCGATCCACCACAGGGTGATGCAGCAGGTCGCGCCGGTGATGAGTCGTGTCACGAGCATCGAGCAGAGCCGCGAGCGCCTCACCTCGCTGGGCACGATGGCCGCGGGGCTGGCGCACGAGCTCAACAACCCGGCGGCCGCCGCGCGGCGCGCGGCGGCCCAGATGACCGATGCGCTCGAGGTGATCGGCGCGGCGCTGGCGCGCTTCGTCGAGGCGGGCGTGGAGCGCCGGGAGGCCGAGCAGCTCTTGGCGTTGCAGCAGCAGGCGCTCGCGCAAGCCGCCTCGAGCACGGCGCTCGAGGCGCTCGACGCGTCCGATGCCGAGGAGGAGCTGCTGGCGCGACTGGAAGCGCTGGGCGTCGAGGAGCCGTGGCGCCTGGCCGAGCCGCTGGCGGTCGCCGGGGTCGACCAGGCGTGGCTCGATCGGGTTGCCGAGCTGGCCGGGCCGGCCACGGGCGCCGCGCTGCGCTGGGTGGCGGCCTCGCTCACAGCGGGACGGCTGGCGGCTGAGCTGGAGGAGTCCACCGAGCGCATGTCCTCGCTCGTCGGCGCCGTCAAGGCCTACGCCTACATGGACCGCGGAGAGCTCGTCGAGGTCGACCTGCACGAGGGCCTCGAGACGACGCTGGCGGTGCTCGGCTACAAGCTCAAGCACACGCAGATCGCCGTCGTGCGCGACTACGAGCGCACGCTGCCGAAGCTGACCGTGCGCGGGTCCGAGCTCAACCAGGTGTGGACGAACCTGCTCGACAACGCGATCGACGCGCTCGGCGAGAAGGGGACGATCACGATCGCCACGCGGCCCGACGGCGGCTGTGCGCAGGTCGAGATCGCAGATGACGGTCCGGGGATCCCCGAGGACGTGGCCGAACGAGTCTTCGACCCGTTCTTCACGACCAAGGACGTCGGGCAGGGCACGGGCCTCGGCCTGGCGACGGCCCGCCGGATCGTCGTCGACCGCCACGACGGCTCGCTCACGCTCGAGACAAAACCGGGCCGCACCACGTTTCGCGTGCGGCTGCCGTTCACACAAACTTGAAAGGGAGGACGCCATGCCGACTTGCACACACCTCGACCATGTCCAGATCACGGAGCTTCCGGAGGCGGTCGACGGCTGCGAGGACTGCCTGCTGACGGGCGACCCCTGGCTGCACCTGCGCATCTGCCTGGAGTGCGGCCACGTCGGCTGCTGCGACGACTCGCCCAACCGCCATGCCACAGCCCACGGCCGATCGAGCGGCCACCCGATCATTCGCTCGATCGAGCCCGGCGAAGACTGGTCCTACTGCTTCCTCGACGAGGTGCTGATGCGCATCCCCGACGTGCACGGCGAGCCGCGCATACCTCCCTCGCCGCTGGGAGGGTGAGGGCGGCCGCGCCGTGCGGAGCGTCCAGTTGTAAGCCTGGTCGCCTCGTTGCGGGTCCGGCGAGGGCTTGCGCTAGTCTTACGCGCGCCTAATCGCGGGCCTGTGTCCGCGAGCGGGGGAACCGAGTTGTTGGGGCGAGTTTCGCGGTAATCCGCGGAAGGCGAGATCGTCGCTAGCCCGTCAGCTAACCCCGCCGGCCGACGAAGAGAGGCAGACGGTGCGACGGCGCTCCCGGACGTACGCGATCACGCTAATGCTCGTTTCGCCGATGGCGGTCCCCGCGACCGTGCATCTCGCGCACGCCGACTCGACCGGCGGAACGGGCGTACCCGCGCCGACCCCCCCGCCCGCGCCGACCAGCGGGTCAGGCGGGGCGAGCACCGCGCCGGCACCAGTTTTCACGGCGAGCCCCTATCCGGCCGGTCCCAACGGCTGGGTGTTTCCCCTGTATCCGCTCTCGCGCGTCGCGCGCACGAGCGCGTGGTCGCTGGACCAGGGCGTCGATCTCGGTGGCGCTGCGAACCAGTGCGGCAGTCGCCTGATCGAGCTGGCCGTGGGCGGCGGGACGATCGTCCGCGAGGGTCTCGACGGCTTCGGCGACGCCGCGCCGGTGCTGCGCCTGAACAGCGGGCCGAACAGCGGCCGCTACGTCTACTACGGGCACGCCTCGCCCGCGCTGCTGCCGGTCGGGGCGCACGTGAGCGCCGGCCAGCCGATCGCCGAGGTCGGTTGCGGCGCGGTTGGCATCTCCTACGCACCGCACCTGGAGATCGGGATGCTGTCGGCGGGCGCGAGCGGTCCTGAAGCCCTTCCCTCGGCGGGCGAGACCTCGCACGAGACGATGGCCAACCTGATCTCGGCGCACAAGGCCGCGATGACGGCGGACAAGGCGCAGAAAGCGGCAGCCGCGCGCGCCAAGCGCAGCCGCGCGCGCCGTCACCGCCGCTAGCGCGGCTGGAGCGAGGCCGACGCCGCGACGTACAGGACGGCCTGCGTGCGTGCGACCGCGCCGACGGCGTCGTCGGGCGGCAGCAGCTCCGGGTGGTGCAGCGGCCGCGCGTCGAACCCGGGGGCGCCGTCGAGGCCGACGAAGCCCATCGCGAGCGGCGCCAGCTCGCCGAAGAAGGCGAAGTCGTCCGACCCGCACGAGCGCCACTCGCGGGCGGTGCTCAGGCCGGCGTGGGCGATCAGCTCGCGCGCACGCGTCACGATGCGCGGGTCGTTCTCGAGCGGCGGCTCGCCCGGGACCAGCTCCACCGCCCCGCGACACCCGTGTGCGGCAGCGACCCCGTGGACGACCTCCTCGACCATCCGCCTGAGCGCCACGCGATCCGCGGGCAGCTGCGCGCGCAGCGACGCACGGGCGCGCGCGCGGGGCGGGATCACGTTCTCCGCGCCGCCGCCTTCGAGCACGCCGACGTTCAGCGCCACAGCGTCGTGCGGGGCGACCCGCCGGGCCGCCTGGGCGTGCAGCGCGATGACGATCTGCGCGATCGCCAGCACGGGGTCGCGCCCGAGGTGCGGATAGGCCCCGTGCGACGGCTCGCCCTCGACGGTGATCTCGACGGAGTCGCTCGACGCGTTGACGGCGCCAGGGTCGAGCGCGACGTGGCCCCATGGGAGCTCCGGGTGGACGTGCGCGGCGAGCACCGCAGCCGGCGCGATCGCGGCCAGCTCGCCGTGTGCAAGCTGCTCGGCGCCCGAGGGGTAGGCCTCCTCGCTCGGCTGGAAAACCGCCAGCAGGGGCGCGGGGAGCGTGTCGCCGAGCGCGTGCGCTGCGCGCACCAGGGCTACCAGCGCCGCCATGTGGACGTCGTGCCCGCAGGCGTGCATCGCGCCCCCCGTCGCGCTGAAGGAGGCGTTCGTGCGCTCCTCGATCGGCAGCCCGTCGAGCTCCGCGCGAATCGCCAGCGGCGGGCCGTCGCTCGGACCGACCCGCGCAAGCCGTCCCGTGCCGGCGGCGGCGGTGCAGGGCACCGGGAGCGCGGCGACGACGGCCGCGGCCGTGCGCTGCTCCTCGTGCGCCAGCTCCGGCTCGGCGTGGAGGCGATGGCGCAGCTCGACCGCCGCTGGAAGCTCCGCTTCGAGCGCCGCGAGCAGTCTCGCCAGCAGGTCGTCAGTAGATCGCTGCATAGCGCGCGCACAGCTCATCGAGGTTCAGCTCCGCGGCGGCGTCGATCTCCGCGCGCTTGACGCCGACGTAGGCGTCGTACAGCTGCGGGCTCAGCCAACCGCGAGCGGTTTCGTCGTCCGCCAGCGCCTGAAGCGCGTCCTGCAGCGACCCCGGGAGCCCGCCGACCCCGTAGCGGGAGGCCTCCGCCTCGCCGAGCAGCGCGGGGTCGCGGTCGAGCAGCGGCGGCGCCGGCAGATCGCCGCGCACGCCGTCCAGTCCCGCCCGCACGATCGCCCCCAGCGCGAGGTAGGGGTTGGCCGCGGCGTCCGCACCGCGGTACTCCAGACGCAGCTGCGTCGCGACCTCTCCATCCCCCGTCGCGAGCAGCGGTGGGATGCGCAGCAGTGCCTCGCGATTCTGCTGCGCCAGGCACACGGCTCCCGCGCTCCAATGGTGGGGTGTGAGGCGCGCAGCGGACACCGGGCTCGGGGCGCTCAGCGCGCTGAGCGCGTGTGCGTGCAGCAGCACGCCGGCGGCGAAGCGCGCGCCGAGCTCGCTGAGGCACGCCGGACGCGACGCGTCGTACAGGACCGGCTGCCCGCGCGCGTCGATCAGGCTGAGATGGATGTGCACGCCGTTGCCCGCCTGCGCGGGGTCGAGCAGCGGAGTGAAGCTCGCGCGCACCCCGCCCCGCCGGGCGACCTCGCGCACCACCTCCCTCAACGCGACGGCGCGATCGGCGGCGGTGAGGCCCTCGGACGGCTCCACCGGGATCTCGAACTGGTGGGCGGCGTACTCGGGCATGAAGCGTTCCGGCCCGATCCCCGCCTCGTGCAACGCGCCCATGACCTCCGACGGAAAGGGCTCTGCGCGCCGCTGCGCCTCCAGCGAGAACGGCAGCGCGGCGGGGGCGTCGCTGAGCAGCTGGAACTCGTGCTCGAAGCTCGCGATCAGCCGCAGCCCGAGCTCCGCCTGCAGCTCCGTCAGGGCGTCGCGCAGGAAGCTACGCGGGCAACACTGCCACGGCCGGCCATCGGTCTCGACGATGTCGCACAACACGAACTCCAGCGCGCCGCCCCCCGTCGGCCCCTCTACGCGCACGTGCGTGGCGACGTCGGGCAGCAGCCGCAGGTCGCCGGTCGAGCCGAACGGGTTAGGCTCGGCGAGCGAGCCGATCGGCGTCAGCGAGTGGTTGGCGGGCACCCAGCCCACGCCAGAGTCGCGCCGCGCGGCCAGCTCGGCCGCCGGCAGCGAGCGTCCGCGCACGATCGCGCCGAGGTCGCAGCAGACCAGCGCGACGAGCTCGCTCGGGCTCACCTCGGAATCTCGGCCAGCAGTGTGCCGTTGTCCCAGGCACCCTCGAGCAGCCCGAGCCGCTCGGCGCCCGATCGAACGATCGCGGCATCCTCGCTCGCGACGACCACGATCATCCCGCCGGGCGCCATGTCGGGCCGCGCGAGCGCCGGCACGAGCCGCTCCTCGGGCTGCAGGTGCACGCCGCCGCGTCCCAACGACGGGTAGGTGTCGGCCACCCCGTAGAGGGTCCCGCCCGGCCCGCTGAGCTGGCCGATCACGCACACGAAGTGCCCGACGTCCCAATCGGCGGTCGGGCCGTCGGAGGAGCCGACGAGCAGGTAGTCGAGCAGCGCTCCGGCGCCTGGAGATGCGCCCCACAGATGGCGCGTCGCGACGTTGGCGATCAGCGTGGCGGGTCGCGAGAGGGCCGCCACGAGCTCGAACAGCCCGCCGAGTGCCCGAGCCGTCCAAGGTCCGCCGTAGGGGATCGCCGAGAGCCGTCCGCCGGACAGCTCGCCCACTGCCCGGATCACCCCGGCGGCCGTCGTTCCGGAGACCGTCGCGTCATCGATCAGCGGCGGGGCGATGCGGTAGTCGCGTCGCCCGCGCTCGTCGTGCGGCAGCGCGCTCCCGTCGGGAACGCGTGACACGATGCTCCCGGCCGCGAGCGCGACAGCATCCTGGTCGAGAAGCTCTCCGTCGCGCTCCTCGATGCCCGCCGCACGCAGCGCGAGGGAGCCGCAGAACGCGCCGCACAGGTCGTCTCGCTGCGGCAGCTCGCGCGCGTGCGCGCCAAGCAGCGCGCGGGTGCCCGGAAGCAGCGTCAACTCAAGTGGGGTGGCCCCGTCCATCCATCGCAATCTAGCGCGCCGAGGGAGCCCCGCCGATCGCGTTGCCGAGGCGCCGCCTTCGGCTGTGTACGCGCTCGAACCTCGCCCGCGACTCGGCCATCTTGCCCCCATCCGGGGGATAGCGCTTGCGCGCCCACGGCGATCCGGGGCTGGCCAGGCGAAGCGCCCCGAGCAGCGAGACGAGCGGTATGAACACGCCGATCAGCCCGAGCATCGGCTTGCCCTTGAGGATCACCACGGTGGACAGCAGCAAGTCGATCAGGATCGCGACGACGAGCGAGCTGACGGAGCCGCCCTGATTGGCGAGGTCGAACGGCGCGAGCCCGAGCAGGATCAGCCCGCCGAGCAGCGCCGCCACGACGACGGCGTCGAGCGAGATGCGACCCTCCTGCGTCCAGTAGACGTCTTCGAGGTGCACCCACAGGGCGAACTCGTCGAGCGTCAACCCCGCGCCGACGCCGAACGCACCTGCGAGGGTCTCGTTCCACGGGCTGCCGGGCTTCAGCACGAAGTTGAGAAAGCCGCTGGCGAGCAGCAACACGATGCCCCACACGAGGTGATGCAGGTGCAGGCCGCCCTTCGTCTTCACGCTGCCCGGCCACCACGAGACCTTCGGGCTGCGGATCAGGCGAGCGCTCGTGCGGATGAACAGGAACGCGCAGAGGAACGCCCCGAGCAGGACGAAGCCCGCACGCTGCCCACGGTCGTCGAGGAAGTGCTGGGAGATCTCGAAGTTCAGTTCGGGCATGCGCGGACACCAGCTGCGGGCGCAGCGGCTAGCTCGATGCTGCGTAGGAGGCGGTGCTGACCCCTGTCGACCCCGCCAGGTGCGACATCAGGGCCTTGACGCAGGCCGGGTCGAACTGCGTTCCCGAGTGCAGCCGGAGCTCCTCGCACGCCTCGTCGATGGACAGCGCACCGCGATAGGGCCGAACGCTGGTGATCGCGTCGAAGGCGTCCGCGACGAGCAGGATGCGCGCGGCCTGCGGGATTCGCTCGCCCCTCAGGCCGTCGGGATAGCCCGAGCCGTCGAAGCTCTCGTGCGAGTGACGAATCCACGGAACGATCGATTCGAGGCCCTCGATGCGAGCGACCATCTCGGCGCCCGTCTCGGTGTGCCGCTTGATCGCGGCGAGCTCCTCGGCTGCCAGCGGGCCGGGCTTGCAGAGGATCTGATCGGGCACCCCGATCATCCCCACGTCGTGGAGCATCGCGGCGATGCGCAGCATTCCGCGGGCGTCCGCCTGCCATCCGAGAACGGTCGCGATCGCGACCGCCCAGTCACCGACGGCCCGCGAGTGCTCGTGCTCGGAATCCATGCGCAGGTCGATCGCGTGCGCAAGCGTCGCCGCCCAGCTGAGCCGCTCGGCGCTCGGCGCCAACCCCGGCTCGGGCCGCCCGTGGCGCGAGGCGTACAGCCGCCGGTCGGCCTGCCGCGCCAGCTCGTCGAGCGTGCTCCCGTCGAGCGGGAACGTCGCGACGCCGACCGACGACGGCGCACGCTCGGCGAGCGCCAGCTTGATCCGCTCGGCGCACTCGAGCACGTCGGTCGGCTCGATATCGGCGAACAGCACCGCGAACTCGTCGCCCCCGAGCCGACCAAGCGAGTCGGTCGGGCGGAGGACCTCGCCGATCGTCCGCACGACCCAGCACAGCAACTCGTCGCCCGCGGCGTGGCCGAAGCGGTCGTTGATCGGCTTGAAGTGATCGATGTCCAGCAGCAGCACCGCGCCCTCGCTGCAGCGTCGCGTCGCGGCTCCGATCTCGGCGATCGCACGCTCCTCGAAGCCGCGACGGTTCAAGCAGCCGGTCAATGGGTCCGCGCGCGAGACGAGCGTGAGCGCGGCGCGCTGGCGGTCGTGATTACGCGCCTGGAAGGCGCTCAGCGCACCCGCGCACGCGAGGACGACGGCGAACAGCGCCTGATAGCCCCACGTCGATCCGCCGGTGCTCAGCGCGAGCGCCAGGTAACACGCGACCGTCAGGCTCCCGACCGCTGCGACCGACCCGAGCGGATAGGTCATCGCGGCGAACACCACCGGCACGAAGAAGATCAGCGCCAGCGGGCTGCCCGTCCCCCCGTCGGCGAGCGTCAGCAGGCCGACCAGGATCAGGTCGAGCACGCTCCACGTGAGGAAGAAGGCCTCGCGGTAGGCGCTGCGCACGATCCGCTCGCGCGACACCAGCGAGATAGCGATCCCGGCGCCGACGCCCACCGCAAGCAGCACCGTGAGCGCCAGGCGGTTGGGGCGACTCCAGGTCAGCGCCACGTACAGGGCGGCGGTTCCGCACAGCACGTACGTGAGCCACACGCCCGCGGAGATCGTCGCTTCGCGCATCCGCAGCGACGACAGGTCGACGATCCCGCGATCTTCCCCGTACATGGAGTAGTTGTCGGCGGCGGAAGTTGATACTTGAGTCGGGGTACGTGTCCTCTGCGTAGCGCGACCGGAGCTCGCTCCGGCTGCGTTCAGCTGTGCGGTGTCAGGCGTTCGCCGCCGCCCTCATCGCGGCCCGGGCCGGGGGCCGCCTCTCGCCCCCGGGAGCAGGTTCGTCGTCGAGCCGTCCAATGCACTAAGGCATCGCGCATCTCCTGCCGATGATGGGTTCGTGGCCCATCTTCGCTTGCTCCGCCCACGCTCGGTCCGTTGCTGGATGCCACTTTCGCTTGGCGTCGCGATCGCTTTGTCCTTCGGTTCGGCGGCCGCGCCTGCCGGAGCCGTCGTATCCGGGAACTTCGGTCAGCAGCTGCGAGCCGAAGTGGCGATCAACACAAAAGCCCCTCTGCAGTATCACGGTGGCCCCGTTCTGCACTCCTCGGATTCATACGCGATCTACTGGGACCCGACGGGTACTTACCGCGGCGACTGGAAGCAGCTCATCAACGGGTACCTGCAAGGCGTCGGTGCGGACAGCGGGACGCTCGGAAACGTCTTCGCACTCAACGGGCAGTACAGGGATGGCGCCGGGCAGGCCGCCAACGCCTCGACGTTCCGCGGCTCCTTCACAGCGACAGATTCCTACCCCACTACGGGAAATTGCTCACACAAACCGTCCGGCGCACCGACATGCCTCACCGACCAGCAGGTTCAAACTGAGCTCCAACATGTCATCAGCCTGGGGGCGCTTCCGGGCGCGACCGGCACACCGGTGTATTACGTGCTCACACCACCCGGCGTGACGGTTTGCACCGATGGTGGCAGCACCGAAACCTGCTCGGACTCGAGCGGAAGTCCTCTCCAAGGCATCTGCGGCTACCACTCGGCGATCAATCCGGGCGGCGTGAGCCCGACGGTGTACGCAGTGCAACCGTGGGTAGCAGGTGAAGCCGGGCGCATCCTCACCAGCGAACCTCTCACCACCGCCCCGCCCACGGCGGACGTGCTCGCCTGTCAGAACGACAGCGGCCTGCAGGAGCCGAACCAGCTTGGTGGCCTGAATCCGTTTGGAGATTACGAGGAGGGCCTGGCCGACGTGATCATCAACGATCTGAGCATCGAGCAGAGCAACGTCGTGGTCGACCCCCTCCTAAACGGTTGGTATCAGAATTCGACAAACGCCGAGCAGGGAGACATGTGCCAGTGGAACTTTGGCCCGGCGCCCAAACCGCCTCCGATCGTCTCGGAAGAACAACAGCCAGCCCACGCCGGGCTCGTCAGCAACGAGAGCATCCACGGCCGCTCCTACTATCTGCAATGGGCTTTTGACAGCGTTGGCGTGACCGCCGGAAAGGGCATCTCGTGCTGGTCGGGAGTCACCCTCGTACCTCACTACACATCGCCGAACCCGGTCAACGCGGGGGATGTCGTGGGCTTCGACGCGACCGAGTCCAACATCACCCTGGACGCCCACACTCAGGGCCTCCCGGCGGATGAGCCTTTCGTCGCTCCCGTGTACAGCTGGGACTTCGGCGACGGCGCACGCGCCTCGGGCACCGACCAAGCGAGCGCATTCCACTCCTATCAATACGGTGGCGTCTACAACGTCACGCTCACAGTGACGGACAGCTCTGCCAACAGCAACAGCTTCAGCGCGTCGATCACGGTCGTGGGGCCGCCTCGGCCGGGATCGGGAAGCTCGGTCCCGGGGGCGGCGAGCACGACCTCCACATCTTCGGGGAGCGGCGGTGGTGGTGGCGGCGGCGGGCTCGCGAAAGCGCACGCCCCGGTGGCCAGCCAGACGGTCATGTCGCGGAACCTCTCCAAAGTCCTGCGCGGTGGCCTCCTGATCCGCTACTCGGTCAACGAACAGGTCGCCGGCCGCTTCGAGGTGCTGCTCGCCAACTCGATCGCGCGCAAGCTCGGTCTGCACGGCGCGCGCGCCACGGGCCTGGCCCAGGGCACGCCCCCGCAGACGGTCATCGCCAAAGCGATCCTCGT
>DATHGU010000330.1:0-3124 GCA_035317495.1 Solirubrobacteraceae bacterium | reverse complement strand
CCCAACATGGGCATCACGCTGACGGTCGACGTCGGCGATGACGAGCGTGTCGTGCTCGTGCCGCGTCACGAGAACGAGTTCCTCGAGGTCGGCACGATCGCCGAGGTCACCGAGCAGATCCGTCTGCCCGGCGGCGGCCGTGCGGTCGCCATCTCCGGCGAGCATCGTGCGCTGATCGGCGCCGCCCAGACGGGACCCGGCGGCGAGCTGCGCGTCGAGGTCGACGAGCGTCCCGACGACGTGCCCGTCGACAAGCGCACGCGCGAGCTCGAGCGCGAGTACCGCGCGACCGTCGAGGAGATCCTCGAGCTGCGCGGCGACGACGGACGCATCGCGGCATTCCTGCGCGCGATCGCCGAGCCGGGCGCCTTGGCCGATTCGGCGGGCTACTCGCCGAACTTGTCATACGAGCAGAAGGTCGAGCTGCTGCGCACGCTCGACGTGACCGACCGCCTCGAGCTGGCCGTCAAGCTGCAGCGAGAGAGCCTCGCCGAGCTACAGGTGCGCAAGCGCATCCGCGAGGACGTCCAAGAGGGTGCCGAGAAGCAGCAGCGCGAGTACTTCCTGCGCAAGCAGATGGAGTCGATCCGCAAGGAGCTCGGCGACGACGAGGCCTCCGTGGCCGAGGAGTACCGGACCAAGATCGAGGACGCCGGCATGCCCGAGGAGGTCCACGAGCAGGCCGTCAAGGAGCTCAGCCGCCTGGAGCGGATGGGCGACCAGACGGGTGAGTCGAGCATGATCCGCACGTACCTCGACTGGCTGATCGCCGTGCCGTGGAGCAAGCGCTCCGACGAGCACCTCGACCCGGTCGCCGCGCGTGCGGTGCTCGACGCCGACCACGCCGGCCTGGAGGACGTCAAGGACCGCGTGACCGAGTACCTCGCCGTGCGCAAGCTGCGCGAGGACCGCGACATCGAGGCCGACCCCAAGTCCGGAGCGATCCTCACGTTGATCGGACCCCCCGGCACCGGCAAGACCTCGATCGGCGAGTCGATCGCCCGTGCCACCGGTCGCGAGTTCGTGCGCATGTCGCTGGGCGGCGTGCGCGACGAGGCCGAGATCCGCGGGCACCGGCGTACGTACATCGGCGCGCTGCCCGGACGCTTGGTCAGGGCTCTGCGCGACGCCGGCACGATGAACCCCGTGATCCTGCTCGACGAGGTCGACAAGGTCGGCGCGGACTGGCGCGGAGACCCCTCCGCGGCGTTGCTCGAGGTCCTCGACCCCGCGCAGAACCACTCCTTCCGCGACCACTACCTCGACGTCGAGCTCGACCTCAGCCAGGTTATGTTCCTGGCCACGGCCAACGTCGCCGACACGATCCCCGGCCCGCTTCTGGACCGCATGGAGGTGATCCGCTTCGACGGCTACACCTCCGAGGAGAAGCTGGCCATCGCCAAGGGCTACCTGTGGCCGCGCCAGCGCGACCGCAACGGCCTGCGCGAGAACGAGGTGCGGATCTCAGACGAGGTGCTGCGCACGGTCATCTCCGAGTACACGCGCGAGGCCGGAGTGCGAAACCTCGAGCGCGAGCTCGGCACGGTGCTGCGCAAGACCGCGACCAAGATCGCCTCGGCTCAGACCCAGGCCGCCACGGACGAGCCACCCAAGGCCAACGTCGAGGGCGCCAAGAACGACGTGGAGGACGCCGAGAAGTCTCCTGCGAAGAGCAACGGCGTGGTCCCGGCCGCCGAGCAGAAGAAGTCGAGCAAGAAGGCGAAGGCCGCCAAGGGCGCGAAGCAGGCCCCGGTGAAGATCGACCTGGAGACCGTGCGCGATGCGCTCGGCCGCCAGAAGTTCTTCCAGGAGTCCGCCGCGCGCACCGCGACGCCAGGCGTGGCCACCGGCCTGGCCGTCACCGGCGCCGGCGGAGACGTGCTGTTCGTCGAGGCCACCGCGATGAAGAGCGGCAGCTCGGGCGGCAACAACCTGGTGCTGACGGGCCAGCTGGGCGACGTGATGAAGGAGTCGGCCAAGATCGCCCTCTCCTACGTGCGCGGACACGCCGAGGAGCTGGGCATCGACGAGCACGCTTTCGAGAACCAGGAGTTCCACGTGCACGTGCCCGCGGGCGCGATCCCCAAGGACGGGCCGAGCGCGGGCGTGACGATGGTCACGGCGCTCGCCTCGCTGCTGTCCGGCCGCCCCGTCAAGCACACGGTGGGCATGACCGGCGAGGTCACGCTGCAGGGCCGCGTGCTGCCGATCGGCGGCTTCAAGCAGAAGGCGCTCGCCGCCAATGCAGCCGGCCTGACAGACGTGATCCTGCCGGAGCGCAACCGCGGCGACCTGGACGAGATTCCCGAGGAGGTTCGCAACCAGATGACCTTCCACCCGGTGATGACGGTCCAGGAGGTGCTCGACCGCGCACTGGAGCCCGCACGCGATGTCGCGCACGTCTCCTAGATGCAAGCCCGTTCCAGCGGAGGTCCGTCAGACGGCGGACCTCCTGGAGCGGCGCTGGCAGCTGTCGATCATCTACGCGGCGCTGACGGGCGCGCTGCGCTTCAACGAATTCGCGGAGGCCGTCGCGGGCATCTCCCCGCGCATGCTCTCCGAGCGCCTGCGCGACCTCGAGGCGGCGGGGCTCGTCAAGCGGACCGTGATCCCCTCGAGCCCTCCGACCGTCGAGTATCGCCTGACCGAGCGCGGCCGGCGGCTCGGCCCGATCATCGACGCGATGCGCGCCTACGCCGGCGAACCGGTCGCCTGAGCGCCGACCGGCCGATCCGCGAGCGGGCCGCCGAGCTCCGAGCTGGCGCCCACCAGCTGGCCGCCGGCACAGCTCTCGGCACGAACGTCCTCGGTATCCGGGTTGCGAATGCCGAGCACCCCTGCGACCCCGCCGGCCGCGACCAGCACCGCCGCGATCATCATGCCAAGGTGGAAGCTGTGCAGCGACGCCTGTTCGGCCGCCCGCGTGATCGCGTGTGCCTGGTCGCTCGCGAGTCCGTGCACGCTCGGGGTCCCGAGCGGCAGGCGCTTGGCCTGCTGCACCGCAGCGCGCGCCGCTGCACCGAGCGCCGTGCCCGACAGCCTGCTGTCGAGCGCCGAGCCGAACGACTGGGCGATGGCCGCCCCCACTGCGGCGGTGCCCAGCAACCCCGCTACGCGCGCGATC
>DATHGU010000329.1:0-11077 GCA_035317495.1 Solirubrobacteraceae bacterium | reverse complement strand
GGCCATGCACGTATGGCTGTTGATCGTGTCACCGGAGCTGCGCCCCCGCCGGCCCGCCGCGTTGGCGCTCGTGGCGATCGGGCTGCTACCGCTGGCACTGCTGACGGCCTTCTATGCGCATCAGCTCGGCCTCGGGCCCGGCCGAGTCGCCTGGATGGCCGTGCTGCTCGTGGCCGGGGGGCACCTCGGCGCGGGCGCGGTTCTGCTGTGGAGCGTCGCCCTGGGGTGTGCGACCGCGACGGCGTTGCTCGCGCTCACGCTCGGAAGCTCAACTCCGGGGCCGCGTGATGACGATATGAAGGAGGTGACGATTCGCGGGCCACTCTCCTACGCCGGGCCAGGCTCGCTGGGCGGCACGGAGTCGGCTCTGCGACGATAGGTATCCATAAACGAGCGCGCGATGTCTGAGATCCCGATTACTCCCATCACTCGGCCCGCCCCGAGTCTCTCCGCCGGTCGCCCATCGCGCCGATCGCGGCTGGCCGTGCGCGCGCTGTCGGTTGTGTTGATTTTGGTCGGCGCGCTGGCGCTGATCGACGCCGGCGTAACACTGCTCTGGGAGGAGCCGATCTCGGCGCTCTACGCGAAACTTCGCCAGGATCACCTGAGCGGGGCGCTGGCGAAGGTCGAACAAACGGCTCCCACTCCGGTCGAAGAGAGAACGCTGGTGAACCTCTCGGACGTGCGCCGGCGGATCGCGTTCCTTGCCGGCGGACTCCAGGGACACGCCAAGGACGGAGATCCGGTGGGGCGCATCCATATTCCCCGGATCGGGGCCAGCTTCGTGGTGGTGAAGGGCACGGGCACGTCCGATCTGGCGAGCGGGCCGGGGATCTACCCGGAAACGGTCTTCCCCGGGATGGCCGGCACGACGGCGATCGCCGGACACCGAACCACCTATCTCGCGCCCTTCCGCCACGTCGATCTCCTGCGGCGCGGCAGTCGCATCGTGCTGAGCATGCCCTACGCCCATTTCACCTACTCGGTCGTCGGTAAACGCGTGGTCGCGCCGACCGACGTGCGGGCGGCGGTCGGCAACGTCGGCTACACGCGGCTCGTGCTGTCCGCCTGCACGCCCCTGTTCAGCGCTGCCAAACGGCTGCTCATCTACGCGCGGCTGGTGCGCACGGAACCGGTCGGCGCGGGGCGCGCCCCACTCGATCTCCGCGCGCCCAGTGGCAAGGAAGCGCTCGTCGGTGACCAGCTCGAACAGCCCGCCTCGGCGAAGCGGGCAGCCGAAAGCCAACCGTCATCGCCAGCGGTGCTCGAATCCGGCAATTCGCGCCTGATCCCCCCGCTCAGTGAGCAGTAGCAGGCCGGGCGGACCGGCCGCAACCTCGCCAATCCAGGTGACGGGGATATCGCTCACGGCGGCGAGCGCCGACTCGATCTGCGTCCGGCGCTCAGCCGGAGCGCAGCAACACAGCTCATAGTCTTCGCCCGCGCCGGCGGCCAGCTGCCAGCCGGGCACACCCAGCTCCGCACAGATCTCCGCGACGCCCTCCGCCAGGGGCAGCCGCTCGAGCTCGACGCGCAGCTGCACGCCCCCCGCGCGCCCGATATGCCCGGCGTCGGTCGCCAGGCCGTCGGACAGGTCGATCATCGCGTGGACGCCCGCGGCGGCGAGCGCCCTGCCCTGCTGCAGCCGTGGCGCGGGTTGCCGTGCGAGAGACAGGACGCTCTCGCTACCGGCAGTGCGCTCGACCCGACCCTCGAGCACGGCGAGCGCAGCGCCCGCGCCGCCCAGCCGGCCCGTCACGCCGACGAGGTCGCCGGGCAGCGCGCCGTCGCGCCCGACCAGCTGCTCGGGGTACTCCGCCCAGCCGACGGCCGTCACCGATACGGTCAGCGCCGGCGCCGAGACCACGTCGCCGCCGGCGATCGTCGTGCCGCTCGCAGCGGCCAGCGCGCCCGCGCCGCGCACGAGCTCGAGCGCCTGCTGCTCGCCGAAGCCCTCGGGCAGTCCGAGCACGAGGTAGGCCTCGCCGGCCTCGGCGCCCATCGCGGCGAGGTCCGAGAGCGCGCCCGCGAGCGCGCGATGGCCCACCTCGGCGGGCGTCGCCCACCCCTCGCGCAGACGGAAGTGGACCCCGTCGATAATCGCGTCCACCGACGTGACGCACACTGGACGCGACCGTACGACGGCGGCATCGTCGCCGATCCCGCGCAGGACTCGCCGCGATCCGCCTGCTCCGAGCCCCCGCGCCAGCTCGGCCTCGATGGATTCGATCAGAGAGCGCTCGGCGATGGGTGCGTTCAGCGATGCCGGTAGACGATCCGCGCGCGGTCCAGGTCGTATGGGGACAGCTCGCAGCGCACGCGATCCCCGGGGAGGATGCGGATGCGGAAGCGCCGCATCTTGCCCGCCACGTGCCCGAGCACAACGTGGTCGTTGTCCAGCTTCACACGGAACATCGCGTTCGGCAGGGCCTCGATCACCTCGCCCTCGAATTCAACCTTGTCCTCCTTCGCCACGCTCTGCATCCCATCTGGGCAGCCGCACGAGTGCGCGAGCCCGCCCGTTGTCTGAAGTTACAGCGATTCAAACTACCAGCGTCCGGCCGAAAAAGCCGTCATGCGCCGGCTGAGCCTCAGCGCGGAGCGGCCCCACCGGTTCCCTTGACGTTCGGTCCGCCACCCGGCGCGGAGGGCGCCTTTTCGTGTTCGGTCGGTTCGCCCTGCGCCCCCGTGCCCCCATGTTCGCGCGCGCGTTCGCGTTGCGGGTGAGACTTGGGCGTGGGGCGTTCGACGTAGTGTTCTTCCGAGGAGGATTCGCTCTGCCCGGTCGTCGCGAACTTGCCGTAGAACGGCTGATAGGAGATCGATTCCTGCGGCGAGGTGAAGGGCAAGCACGTCTTGCCTTCCACGACCCTCGACATGTACGCGCGCCAGATTTCGGCCGGCAGGTAGCCGCCCTGCTGGGACTCGCCGTGCACGGAGGTCATCGAGACCCGCTTGTTCGGGTAGCCCATCCACACGGCAGTCGAGTAGTTGGGCGTGTAGCCGTCGAGCCACGCGTCGACGAGTTCACTCGTCGTGCCGGTCTTGGCCGCCGTCGGGCAGCTGATCGCCGAGCGCCCGGCCGTCCCGCTCTGCACGTTCTCTTCGAGGATCTTGGTCTCCTCGGCCGCCACCGCTTCGCTGAGTACTTTGACGCGGTGGGGCTTGCCCCAGTTGTTGTCGACATGACCGTCCGGGAAGACGACTTTTGTGATCGCGATCGGGCTGTTTCGCCAGCCGCCGTCGGCGAGCGTCGCGAAGACATTGGCCATCTCCAGCGGAGTGACCCCCAAGGTAAGTCCGCCCAGCGCCTCCGCGGCGTAGCTGTGCAGGGGGCTCACGACCCCCATCTTGTGCGCCATTTCGGTGATCGTCGACTCGCCCAGGTCGGCCGCGAGCTGCGCGTAGACGGTGTTGTCGGATTTGAGCGTCGCCTGCACGAGGTTGATCGCGCCGTTCTGCTCTCCGCCGAACGTTTTGACTTCATACGTCGGGTAGCCCTGCAGCCAGCCGGCGGAAAGCGCGTGCGAGTTGTAGATGGTGCTGTTCGGGTCCACGCCGCGGGAGAGCGCGTCGGCGAGCACGATCGCCTTGAACGTCGAGCCCGGCTGGCGGTGGCCCTGCGAGGCCAGGTTGTACTGCGACTCGTCGTAGCTCTGTGACTCGGCCATCGCCTCGATGTTGCCGTTGGCGGGGTTGATCGTGACGATCGCCGCGGCGGGATCTTCCGGCTGGTTGAGCACTTCGGCGATCGCGTTACGCGCGAGGCGCTGCATGTTCAGGTCGATCGTCGTGTGAACCTTCAAGCCACCCTGCGCGACGGTGCTCTTGCCATACCGTTGGATCAGCTTCTGGCGGACGTATTCGAAGAAGAAGTTCTCCTTGCGCTGCGAGTAGAAGTAACCGCGCTTGACTTCCAGCGGGGCGGACTCCGCGGCGGACGCTTCGGCGGTACCGATGTAGTGAAGTTGTGCCATCTTCGCGAGCACCTCGTTGCGCCTGCGCTTGGCTTCGGAGGCGTCGCGGAAGGGGTTGTACTGCGACGGCGCCTGCGGCAAGCCGGCAAGCAGCGCGGACTGCTGCAGGTTCAGCTGCGAGACCGGTTTGTCGAAGAAGATCCGCGAGGCCGCCTGCACGCCGATGGCCGTCTGACCGCCGAGCGTGCCGTAGGGAACGCTGTTCAGGTAGCTGGTCAGAATCGAGTGCTTGTCGTGGCGCTTCTCGTACTCGATCGCGAGCTTGGCCTCGATGATCTTCTGCCTGATCGTATGCTGGTCGCCCCCCAGGTAGAGGTTGCGCACCAGCTGCATGGTGATGGTCGACCCGCCCTGCAGCGCGGCCCCGTGGGTGACGTCCTTGACGGCCGCGCGGAAGATTCCGGTCAGATCGATGCCGTTGTTCTTGTAGAACCGCTGGTCCTCGATCGCGACCGTCGCGTTCTTCAAGTCGGTGGTTATTTCGCCCCACCCCACCGGGCTGCGCAGCTGGTCGGACTGGATGAAGCCGAGGCGCGTGCCGTCGGCGGCGAACACCTGCGAGGAGCCGCCGCCGATGATCGGGTGGAGCGAGGTGATCGCGGGCGCCGACTGGGCGACGTTCATCACGTAGCCGACCGCCGCGATCACGCCGACGATCAGCGCGGTGACGAATATGCCGCCGCCAACCAGCAGGAACCGTGTTGGCCCGGCGCGGTTGTGCCGCCGCCGGCGCTGTCGTGCGTGTCGAGACATCTCCGGGACCTTCGAGATTACCGTTCTGATTGTGATTTCCTGCCACATGCACCGCGCCGCCCTCTAGGCTCGGTGCGACCGCTCATGAACTCCGACACGGCCGAGCTCGCGAACGTCGACACCGCAGGCGGGCTGGCGGGCCCGCTCGGCCTGCCGGTCGGCGAGCGCACGACCCGCGCGCGGCCGGGCGCACGGTGGACGCGCCCGCTGGTCGACCTCCGATCGGATCCCGCGCGGATGGCGGCGGTGCGCGCGACCTGGCGCGCGTTGTGGGCCTCGCGCCTGCTCGTCTGGGCGGCCGGGGTGGGAGCGCTCCTGACATACGGGTTCGGGCCCGTGCGCCACACCCTCAATCCCCCCGGGCTGACCCGCGGGTTCGGCTGGCTCGGAGACCTGCTGGCGGGTCCAGCGGCGCGCTGGGACGCCTCCTGGTACCTGGTGATCGCCCACTACGGCTACAGGCCCGACCTCGGTGCGTTCACGTCCTCGCGCGACGCGTTCTTCCCGCTCTATCCGCTCGGCCTGCGGACGATCGCATGGTTCGGCGCGCCGCCAGTGCTCGCCGGCGTGCTGCTTTCGACCGCCGCGCTTGCGCTCGCGCTGTACGGCATCCACCGCCTGACCACGCTCGAGCTTGCGAGCGCCGGTCGCCTGGCGGGCCGCTCGCTGCTCGTCGCGGGCGCGCGTGGCGCCGCAGCGGCTCGCGGCGACGTGGCTCGGCTGGCGGTGATGGTCACCGCGTTCACCCCGATGGCCTTCTACTTCTCAGCGGTGTACTCGGAGTCGCTCTACCTGGCGCTGTCGGTCGGTCTGTTCTATGCGGCGCGGCAGGGCCGCTTCGCCGCCGTGGGCGTGCTCGGCGCGCTGGCCGGCGCGACGCGCAGCGCGGGCGTCGTGCTCTTGCTGCCCGCGCTGATGCTGTACCTGTACGGGCCGCGTGAGGATCGCGCTCCCGACTTCCCGGGCGCGCGTCGCCTCGCCCGGCGCTACCGGTTGCGCAAGGACCTGCTGTGGCTCGGGCTGGTGCCCGCCGGGCTCGTCCTGTACATGAGCTACCTCGGACTCTTGGGCGGGGACCCGCTGTCGCCGTTTCATGCGCAGGACGTGTGGGGCCGTCATTTCGCCGGGCCCTACCTGGGGATGTGGGACGGGATCCAGGCGGCATTCGACGGCGCGCGGCAGCTGCTTTCGCTGCAGCAGGGCCACGTGTACTTCGCGCAAACCGTCGGCAGCCCGTTCATCAATGCCGAGCACAACCTGCTGCTGCTGGCCTTCCTGGTCGCGGGGCTCATGGCGATCGTGGGCGTCTTGCGCACCCTGCCGCTCGCCTACGGCGCATACGTGGTCGTCGCGCTGGCGCTGCCGCTGTCCTATCCGGTCTCCTCGGAGCCGCTCATGTCGCTGCCCCGCTTCCTAGTGGTGCTGTTCCCGCTGAGCATCTGGTTCGCGGCCTGGCTGGCCACGCATCCGCGCGCGCAGAGACCCGCGCTGGCCTGCTCGGGGCTGCTGATGGCCTTGTTCGTCGCCCAGTTCGCCACATGGCACTGGGTGGCATAGGCCGGTGGGCGCTCCCGCGATCCCGCCGCCGCCCGTGTCGATGAGCGAGCCGCCCGCCCAGCGGACCTCGCCGGACCCGGCTGGGAGCTGGCCGCCGTGGATGGCGCCCGCGGCGCTCGTCGGCGGGTTGGTCGTGGCTGCGGTCGGCGCGCTGCTCGTGGATATCCCGGCGCTCGCTTTCGGCGTCGACGTGAGCTCCTCGCACATACCACCGGGACTGACGATCGCCGACACGTTCGTCCAGGACCTGGCGTTCGTGGCCGTCGCAGTGTTCTTTGCGCAGCTGGGCTCCCGCACCGTCAGCGCGTCGATGTTCGGCCTGCGCCCGACCAGGCTGCTGCGCGCGGCGCGGCTCGTGGCCGCCACGCTAGCCGGCTTCCTGCTGTTCAGCCTGATCTGGAGCGCCATCTTCCACCCCGGAAAAGAGAAGCTTCTCGAACAGCTGGGGACCGACGAAACCACGCTCCTGCTCGTGCTCAGCGCCGGGCTCACGTGCGTGGTCGCGCCGATCTGCGAGGAGTTCCTCTTTCGCGGCTTCATCTTCACCGCGCTTCGCAACTGGCGTGGCTTGTGGCCGGCGGCGATCATCAGCGGCCTGCTGTTCGGCGGGGTGCACGCCGGCTCGGCGCCTGCCGTCGATCTCGTGCCGCTCGCCGGGCTGGGCTTCGGCCTGTGCCTGCTGTACCGTGCGACCGGCTCGCTGTATCCGTGCATCGCCGCGCACTCGCTGAACAACTCGCTCGCCTTCGGCAGCCTCGAGGGTTGGACGTGGTGGCAGGTCGGCGCACTGATGCTCGCCGCGCTCGCGGTGATCACGCTGCTCGCTCTCACCCTGACGCGCGCGGGTGTGATCTCCTGGGGCGGCTCGGGTGACGGGTCGCCCGTCTTCACCGTCACTCCCGACGGATAGGATCCGGCACCATGGACAAGCTCCGTTCTCTCGCAATGGTGGCGGCAGTGTCGGCAGCGCTTCCCTGTGCGACGGCGGCCGCAGCTGCCGAAGCGCCGGTGCCGACTTCACCCCCGACCCCCCAGGTCGTTCCCACGCCGGCCAGTGCCGCGCCGGGTCAGATCAAACTCGTCCTGCAGAAGGTCGGCGGCAGTCCGCCGTTCGCACTCGTGGGGAAACGGATCGTCGTTCGCGGCATCGTCGCCCCGTATGTCGCCGGACAAACTGTGAAAGTCAGCTTCTACCTGCAAGGACGCAAGGTTGGCGTCAAGAAAGTCAGCGTGCTGGCGCTCGGAAACGGGGCCGGACAGTTCCACATCGGCTACGCCGGTCGACTTCCCGGGCTGCTTCAGGCGCGTGCGGCGCACTCGGCCACACCTCAGCAGGTCGCCTTCACCGGCCGATCGCCCGGCGTGCGGTTCGTCTCGGCTAATGTCAGCCTGGGTTCGAGCGGACAGTCGGTGCGCCTGTTGCAGTCAGAGCTCAACGTGCTCCACTATTCGGTGCCGCTGAGCGGCGTGTTCGATGAAGGAACCGGACGCGCTTTGATCGCCTACCGCAAGATGACCCGCCTCGCGCGCGTCCCGCTCGCCGGCAGGCGGGTGTTCGAGTTGCTCGGCCGCCACGCCGGCGCCTTCCATGTCCGCTACCCCCGTGACGGCCGGCACGTCGAGGCTGATCTGACCAGACAGGTGCTCGCCGAGATCGAACCGGGCGGCCATGTGCGCGCGCTGTACACGATGAGCTCCGGCAAGCCCTCGACGCCGACCGTCATCGGGCGCTTCCGCGTGTACTCCAAGACGCTCGGCACGAACGCCCATGGGATGGTCGATTCCAACTACTTCATCCGCGGATATGCGATTCACGGATACGCCGAAGTGCCGACATACGCGGCCAGCCATGGCTGCCTGCGCGTGCCGATCCCCAACGCGGCCGCGATCTACGGGTGGGTGCGGCAAAGCACCCCGGTTGACGTGTACAACGAGGGCGGCGGCGGGAGCCATCGCGTGAAAAGCAACGCGGGACCCTAGCGCGCCGCGAGCGGCCACTCGCACACGTCGCTGCTCAGGCCCGCACTCGGATCACGCGCGCCAGGAAGCCGAGACCGAAGCCGTACACGACGAGGGCGAGCAGCAGGTTGACGCCGCGGATCAACCATTGACTGCTCCAGCCGCTGCTCAGCCCGTCGAACGGCGAGGTGATCGCTTCGGAGGCGTCGTCGATGCTCGTCCGCAGCGAGCTCTTCTTGGCGTGCTTCGCCGAGGTGGCGCCACCTTGCGCAGCCTGCGTGCCTGGCGCGGTCGTAGTGCCGTTCAGTTCCTGCTGCTGGTGGGCCGAGGCACTGCCCGTCTGGTTGACCACGAACAGCGCAAACGACACGATGACGATCAGACAGACAACAACGGACGCCAAGCGCAACGCGCTGGCTAGGGGCGAGAGCACATCGCTAGATTAGATCCCCACGTGGACGCCGTGGCCGAATATCGGAGCGATGACCCACCGGCCCGCGAGCGCCTGATCGAGGAGCTCCGCAAGCACGCTCTGGTGATCGGCGAGGTGACGCTGACGAGCGGCGCGCGGGCCGCCTATTACGTGGACGCCAAGCGTGCGATCCTGCGCCCCCCGGGCTTCGCGGCGCTGGCCGCGCTGCTCGGCGCGCAGCTGTCGGCCTGGCAGGCGACGGCCGTCGGCGGCATGACGATGGGCGCCGACCCGGTCGCCTGCGCGGCGCTCGCCGGCGGCGCGCGCGTGAAGGCCTTCTTCGTGCGCAAAGAGGCCAAGGCCCATGGCCTGCAGCGGCGCATCGAGGGGCCGCCGCTTGATTCGGACGACCGTTGCGTCGTGGTCGAGGACGTCGTGACGACGGGCGGCTCCACGCTCGCCGCGATCCAAGCGCTGCACGAGGCCGACCGCCAGATCTGCGGCGTGATCAGCGTGCTAGACCGGCTGGCCGGCGGCGGTATCGCGATCGAGCGCGCCGCCGGAGCTCCGTATGTTGCGCTGACGACGATCGACGACGTCTACCCCGACCGCCCCGACCGCGAGGCGCGTTGAGGCTGGTGTCCTCGACGGACGACGCCCGCACGATCATCCGCCCCGCCACGCCGCGGGATGTACCGCGCCTGATCGAGCTGTTCGGCGAGCTCGCGGCTTATGAGCAGCTGAGCGAGCAGCTGCAAGCCAGCGAGCAGGGCCTGCACGATGCGCTGTTCGGCGAGCGGCCCGCCGCCGAGGCACTGATCGCCGAGCGCGGATCGCAGTCGGTCGGCTACACGCTGTTCTTTCCCACGTTCTCCAGCTTCCTCACGAAGCGGGGAGTGTGGCTGGAGGACCTGTTCGTGCTGCCCTCTCACCGGGGCGCGGGAGTTGGCAGGGCCCTGCTATCCGCAGTCGCGGCGCGTGTGCACGACAGCGGGGGCGGGCGCCTGGAGTGGTCGGCGCTCGACTGGAACGCGCTCGCGCTTGGCTTCTACCGAGGCCTCGGTGCGCACACGATGGACGCGTGGATCGCGCACCGGCTCGAAGGCGAGGCGCTGGCGCGCCTTGCGGCCGAGTCCGCCGGCGGTCCAGTCGAGCGGCGGCGGTAGCCTTCGTCGGCGATCCGCAAACCTCCGAGCGCCACGCCCTCGTAGTCCAATGGATAAGACGACCGCCTCCTAAGCGGTAGATCCAGGTTCGACTCCTGGCGGGGGCACTGGCCTTACAGCCCGCGAATCAAGGGCTCAGGCGACCCTGAGCGCTATGTACGAGCGAGGCATTCGGCTCAACGGGGTCTGCTGCCCAATCGCTGCCCAATCAATCTTCGCTGGCGCTGACAGTTGTCGCAGAGCCGAGTCGCTCGAGGATGGTCGGAGCTCATCCTCCATCGGAGTGATGTCTACCTGCTCGCGTCTGCGACTGGGTTGATAGTTGCCCCGACCGGCCCTAGTCGTCCAGCTCACGCGTCAGCTTCTGCACCAGTCCCGCGAACATCGGGTACACGCTTGCCCCGTGCGCTTGCTCGATGGCCGGTCTCCACAATTCCCACCGCTCGATCAAAGTGCGCCCCAGCATCAGCTTGATCAGCTTCAGGTCGAAAGCGCCCACGCTCTCGAGCGCGGCCAGTTGCTCGAAGTAGTCGAGTTCCCTGTAGAGCACATAGGCCTCAGGAGCATCGGCAGCCACATACGCGGTGAACGCATCGCGCAGCTCATCCGCCGACTCGAACCGCCCAACTATGCGCCGGGCCTGCACCATCGCATCGTCGTTCCACCGACGAAAGAACTCGGCCGCCATCTGTGCCTCGCGGCTGCGGCGCGCCTCCCGTACCTGCTGCGCGGCGAACACCGCGGCGCCGAACGCGCCAAACGCGCCGAGGGCCAGGATCGACGTTGCGATCGCCGTTACCTCGGTCCAGTCGACTGCCATGATCAGCATGCTCGCCTCCGATTGTTTCAGCACTACCCCATAGCAGGCGAATCGAGCACCGTCGGCCGGCGGTAGATCCTGGTTCGACGACTTACGGGGGGCATTAGGCCAGATGACCTGTAAATGCGACTGTTTGACTGTTTGATGGGCCTCGGAGTCTTCGCGCCGAAGCGACCGTGACTGCGGAAATCGTGTGTGCTGCCCTCGTCGCGATGTTCGACTGTCTGCACGACACGGGCGACCCCGTCGGCGCAGCACGTCATGTGCTCAAATCACTGCGACCCGACGAGACCTGGCTGATTGTCGAGCCATTCGCGAACGACCGCCCGAGGATAACCTGAATCCGGTTGGGCGGGTCTTCCGCTCGGCGTCGACGATGGTCTGCACGCCGGCGTCTCGCGACCAGGAGGTCGGGCTTGCCCTCGGCGCGCAG
>DATHGU010000328.1:0-3457 GCA_035317495.1 Solirubrobacteraceae bacterium | reverse complement strand
TCGTGCAGCTCCTGCTCGGTTATCTTGCCCGAGGCGAACTCGCCGACCGCCTCGAAGACCTGCTGGATCGTCACCTCGGCGCCCTTGTACCAGCCCGGCTTGATCGAGCCGCCGTACAGCATCAAGCCTGGGATGTTCAGGCGCGAGAGCGCCATCACGGTCCCCGGGATCGTCTTGTCGCAGCCTGAGATCGTCACCAGCGCGTCGAACTGGTGGGCGCTCGCGACCAGCTCGATCGAGTCGGCGATCACCTCGCGCGAGACGAGCGAGGCGCGCATGCCCGCCGTGCCCATCGTGATCCCATCGGAGATCGCGATCGTGTTCAGCTCCATCGGCGTGCCGCCCGCCGCGCGGATGCCCTCCTTGACCTTCGCCGCGAGCACGCGGTTGTTGAAGTTGCACGGCATCGTCTCGATCCACGAGTGGGCCACGCCGACGATCGGCTTGGCCAGGTCCTCCGCGGAGTAGCCGATGCCATGCAGGTAGGCGCGCGCCGCGGCGCGCTCCGGTCCCTCGGTGAGGGCGCGGCTGCGGTGCTTGACGTCGAAGGAGGTGGTCGTGCTCACGCGGCGCGCACGATATCCGTTGCGCCCTCGCCCGTCTCTCGCTCCCAAGCGGACAGACGAACCAGGTCGCGGCGAATCCGCTCGGGATCGATCTGCCGGCCCGGCAGGTGCATATTGGCCTCCGAGATCAGGCGCCGCTCGTCGGCCTGCAGCGCCATCCACTTGGCCAGCACGTCGTCGGAGTCGGGCAGCCGCGCGCTGCCGTACGGGCGCGAATGATCGGGGAACGCAACGCAGTACTCGCTCAGCAGCGCGCCCGTCTGCGGCACATACGCGACGATCGGGCGGTGCGGGTAGATCAGGTAGGCATACGACGCGCCAGGCGCCTGCGAGCGCTCGCCAAGGCCCCCCCACACGCGCAGGAAGCCGAGGTCGCGGTACATCGCCCAGTCGCGCTCCTCCACGCACGAGCGCAGCAGCTCGCGGGCTCGCTGCTCTGCGCGGCGCTCGCGGCCCGGGTCAAAGCCGATCTCGGCCGTCACTCGCCTGCGTTCACGCCGGCTCTCGCGCAGGCGCGCCAGCGCGCGGATCACGCGCGGACGGGCCAGCTCCCACAGCAGCACCACCAGGACCAGCGCGGCGGTGCCCAGCGCGAGCGGCATCTCCGCTTTAGCGAGCGCTCCGCGGCGCTCCGCCGGCGGCGCGCGGGAAGAAGATCACGCGCTCGGCGTCGCGCGGCACGTCGGCGAAGCTCTTCACGAGCTCCGCCCGGCGACGCCCGTCGCGGCTCTCGCTCGGGACAGCCGCCCACATCCCGGCATCCAGCTCGCGGCGAAACGCCTCGATCAACTCCCGCTCCTGCTCCGGCAGCTCGACATCGCCCTCCGCGAGCAATATCTCGCCATGACCGGGCTTCAGGCGCAGCAGCTTCATCGTCAGCGGATTATGGCAAACAAGCTCCCAACCCCACGCCGTTCGGGCGCCGCCCCTTAAGGCCGCGCTTCGAGGATCAGGTTGAAGGGCGTCTCGGTCGCGCGCTTCACGCGTGTGAACCCGCCCTCCTCGAGCACCTCCGTCAAACGGGCCTCGCCGGCCTGCGCGCCCAACGCCAGCCCGACCTCCTGGGCCAGCGACGCCGGCGTGCAGATCACCGTCGAGGCCCCGTAGAAGACGCGCCCCACCGGATTGAGGTTTTCCTCGACGCGGTCGTTCGCGAACGGCTCGACGATCATCCACGTGCCATCGGCGTCCAACGTCTGAAGGACGTGTGCCGAGGCGCCGACCGGATCGCCCAGGTCGTGCAGGCAGTCGAACACGCACACCAGGTCATAGCCCTCACCCGGATAGTCCTTCGCGGAGGCCACTTCGAAGGTGATGCGATCCGCAACCCCAGCCTCCTGCGCCGCCTCACGCGCTCGTTCGATCGACGCGTCGTGGTAGTCGAAGCCGAAGAACTGCGAGCTCGGGAAGGCTTCGGCCATGATGATCGTCGAGGCGCCGTGCCCGCAGCCGACGTCGGCGACCTTGGCGCCTCGTTCGAGCTTCTCCTGCACGCCGTCCAGCGCCGGGATCCACTCGGCCACCAGGTTGGCCTTGTAGCCGGGCCGGAAGAACCGCTCGGTTCCGCGGAAGAGGCGGTGATCGTGCTCGTGCCAGCCCATCCCCTCGCCGCTGCGAAAGGCCTCGAGGATCTGGTCCTCGTCCGCATACAGGCTCGCGATCGAGTCGTACACCCCGAGGATGTAGAACGGACTGTCTTCGTCGGCCAGCGCGAGCGCGTGCTCGTCCGGCAGCGTGTAGCGATCGCTCTCCGGGTCATACGTCACGTAGCCGCCCGCCGCCTGGTTCCCCAGCCACTCGCGAACGTAGCGCTCGGCCGCGCCGGAGCGCTCGGCCACCTCCTGCGATGTCAGCGGCCCGGCGTGCGCCATCGCCTTGTACAGGCCGAGCTTCTCGCCGATGACCATCAGCGGCGCGCTGATGATCGCGCCCATGTCGGTCACCGCCTGGCCCATGAAAGCTTCGAGCTTCGCCTCGTCGATCTCCGTCGCGCTCATCGTTGCCTCCTCGTATCCCATTCGAACAAACCGTCGGAGCCGAGTACTCCGATCGGAGTATTCCCATCGCTACAACACCACAGTCGGCATGCGCCTGTCAACGGCGCTCCGCGGGAGGCGCCCGACGGCGCTCGACGGCCCGGGCGGCGCGACGCTCTGGGCTGCGACCGCGCCGCGGTGCCTATTCGCGCGAGCGCGTGCGGCCGAGGCCGAGCACATCTACCGGCCCCGCTCCCGCGCCGACGTCGCGCAACCCGTCGCGCACCGCCTCGCCGGCCAGCGCACGCGCCGTGCGCGCCGCCTGCAGTGGACTGAAGCCGAGAGCGAGCTGGGCGGCGAGCAGCGACGAGTGCGTGCAGCCCGAGCCGTGCGCAGCCCCGTCGGGGTGGCGCTCGCCCGCGATCTCGATCGGCTGCGCGTCATCTCCGGCGGCGAGAAACAGGTCGACGGCCCGTTCGCGATGCCCGCCCGTGATCACGACCGCGCCCGGCCCGAGCGCCAGCAGCGTCCGGGCCAGCGCCTCGGCCTCGGCGTCCTCGTCCGCGGACGGCCCGACCGCCGCATCGCCCGCCAGCGCGCGCGCCTCGGGCAGGTTCGGGGTGAGCACGCTCGCGCGCGGCAGGATCTGCTCGATCAACGCCCGCTGCGCGTCACCGTCCAGCAGCCGCGCGCCGGACTCGGCGACCATCACCGGGTCGACCACCACGGGCGTTCCCGCCGGCAGCTCGTCCAGTGCGCGCGCCACGGCGTGCGTGACCTGGGCTGAGCCGAGCATCCCTACCTTGACCGCATCCACGCCAATGTCGCGCACGACCGCCCGCACCTGCGCGAGCACCATCTCCGGCGGCACCGGATGGATCGCCTCGACGCCGACCGTGCTCTGCGCGGTGATCG
>DATHGU010000327.1:0-2973 GCA_035317495.1 Solirubrobacteraceae bacterium | reverse complement strand
CGCCGACGGCGAGCCCGAGCGCCTGCCCGTCTGGCTGGCCAACGTGCGCGACGGGACGCTGCCCGGCGGGTGGGCGCTCGACGATGGGGTCGGCCTGCTGTTCCGCGGGCTGCGCATGACACGTGTCGTCAGCTCGCGCCCGGGAGCGGGCGCCGAGCGTGTCGATCAGGTCGCCGGTGAGCTTGTGCGCCACCGCCTCGAGCCCGAGCTGCTCGGCGACGGCGGGCAGGACGCGCTCGGCGGCGTCGACGAGGCCGTCCAAGAGCTGCGCCGCGTGCACCGCATGCGCCGTGGGATGAGCGAGCGGGACGGCTGACGGCCCCTGGCTCCCCTACTTACCTGCGGCGCTGGCGTCGTCCGCCCGCGCTGAGCTCGCCGGCGGTGCGCTGGTCAGGTACGTGGCGATCACGTCCTGATCGCCGTGCTCGGGGACGCCCTGCTGCATCCGCTCGCTGATCGCCTCCAGGACCGGGAGGTCTAGCTCGCGGCGCTGGGCAGCCTCCACTGCGAGCCGTGCATCCTTGGCGGCCAGCTTGAGCGCGAACGATGGCTCGAAGTTGCGTTCCGCGATCGCCTTGCCCTTCATCTGCAGATACGGCACGTCGAGCGCGCCTCCGTCGATCGCCTCGAAGAACAGCGCTGGGTCAAGGCCCAGGCCCTCCGCGAGCGCGATCGTCTCCGCCCCGCCCTCGGCGACCGCGACGAGCCAGCAGTTCGTGACGAGCTTCAGCCGGCTTCCGGCGCCGGCTGCGCCGACCCACGTCGTCCGTTGCCCGACGGCGTCGAAGACCGGCTGCAGGCGCTCGCGATGCTCATCGGGCCCCGAGGCCATGATCAGCAGCGTGCCTTCCGCGGCGGGCTGCTTGGTGCCGAGCACGGGCGCATCGACGAAAGCGATCCCTCGGTCCGCCGCTAGCTCCATGCAGAGTTCGGTGCCCCGCTCGCCGATCGTGCTCATCTGCAGCCACAAGCCGTCCTCGCCCGCGCCCGCCAGCGCGCCTTGCTCGCCCTGCATCGCGGCGACCACCGCGTCGGCATCGGCGAGCATCGTGAGGATCACGCGCGCGCCGGCCGCCGCCTCCGCGGGCGTCGCGCAGATGCGCGCGCCGTCCTGCGCCAGTGGCTCGGCCTTCGCGCGCGTGCGATCCCAGGCCAGCAGCGGCACGCCGGCGCGCGCGAGATTGCGCGCCATGCCGTAGCCCATCGTGCCGCCCGCGCCGAGGACCGCGACGGAGTCCAAGTCCGCCATCGCCACTCCTAGGGGCGGACGAACGTGTCTGGGTCGGGGCCGATGCGCGTGCCCGCGTCGAGCGTTGCGATCGCCTCCATCTGCGCCTCGCTCAGCTCGAAGTCGAAGACCTCGAAGTTCTCCGCGATGCGCGCCGGCGTGACCGACTTGGGGATCACCATGTTGCCGAGCTGCAGGTGCCAGCGGATGATCGTCTGCGCGGGCGTCTTGTCGTGTTCCTGCGCGATCTCCACGATCACCGCGTCCTCGAGCTCCAGGCCCTGCCCCAGGGGGCTGTAGTCCTCGGTGAGGATGCCGAGCCGCTCGTGCTCGCGGCGCAGGCCGACCTGCTGGAAGTACGGGTGCAGCTCGACCTGGTTGATCGAGGGAGTCACGCCGGTCTCGGCTATCAGCCGCTCCAGGTGCGCCGGCTGGAAGTTCGACACGCCGATCGAGCGGACGAGGCCTTCGGACTGCAGCTCGATGAAGGCCTTCCACGTCTCTACGTACAGGTCGTGAGCGGGGACCGGCCAGTGGATCAGGTACAGGTCGAGATGGCTGAGCTCGAGCCGCTCGAGGCTCGCCCTGCATGCCCGCTTGGCCTGCTCGTAGCCGTGGTCGTCGTTCCAGCACTTGGTCGTGATGAAGATCTCATCGCGATCCAGACCCGAGCCGTGTACCGCTTCGCCGACGGCCGCCTCGTTGCGATAGGCGGCGGCCGTGTCTAGATGGCGGTAGCCGACGGACAGCGCTGTCGCCACCACCTCCTCGGTCTCGTGCGGCGATACCTGAAAGACGCCGAAGCCGAGCTGCGGGATCTGCTCGCTCGAGGACAGGGGGAGGCTGGGAATCGGATCGGCCCGGCTGCTCATGATCTGCTCAATGCCCACTATGCCCGAAGCGAAACCCCGTCGTATAGTCGCCCGGTGTCCGCGCCACGACTGGAGGGGAAGGTCGCTCTGATCACCGGCGCGGCCGGAGGCATCGGCGCGGCATCCGCGCGGCGCTTCGCCGCGGAGGGCGCGCTCGTGCTGCTGACCGACGCCGACGCCGAGGGCGCCGAGCGCCTGCAGGCCGAGCTGGGCGATCGCGCGAGCGCGCGCGAGCACGACGTGAGCAGCGACGAGGGCTGGCGCGAGGCGGTCGCCTGGGCGCTCGAGACGCACAGCCGGATCGGCGTGCTGCTGAACAACGCCGGGATCTTCCTCGCCGCGCCGCTCGCCGACAGCTCGCTCGAGGAGTTTCGCCGCGTGATCGACGTGAACGTCGTCGGCGTGTTCCTCGGCATGCGCGCGGTCGCGCCGGCGATGAGCGAGCGGCGCGCCGGCTCGATCGTCAACGTCTCCTCGGTCGCCGGGCTGACCGGCAGCCCGATGCTGACCGCCTACGCCGCCAGCAAGTGGGCCGTGCGCGGCATGACCAAGGTGCTCGCCAAGGAGCTCGCGCGCTTCGGCGTGCGCGTCAACTCGCTGCATCCCGGCCAGATCGACACCGATATGAACGCCCGTCAGCGCGAGCGCACGCCCGAGCTGCTTGACCGGCTGATCGGAGGGATACCGTTGAGGCGCATCGGCACTCCGCTCGAGGTCGCCGATGCCGCCGTGTATCTAGCCTCCGACGAGAGCGTCTACGTGACCGGCGCCGAGCTGGCGATTGACGGGGGCACGAGCGCATGAACTTCGCATCTGCCGACCCCGCCATTCTGGAGATAAGCCCATGAGCTCGACAAATCGTCAAGTGCGCCT
>DATHGU010000326.1:0-5674 GCA_035317495.1 Solirubrobacteraceae bacterium | reverse complement strand
GTTACATAGGCGTCGGGCGGAAACGTCCGGGTGGCAACGAGGGCGGCGGAAGGGACACCGATGAGGCCAAAGGCGCGGATCTCGCTGGCAGCCCTGCTGTGCTGCGCGTCCTTGTGCGTCTCAGCGTGCACAGCGTCGGCTGCGCAGGCCGAACAGGTCGTCCAGATCACATCCGCGGGCTTCAGGCCCGACAAGCTGGGCGTGCCCACGAACGTGTTCGGCAGCGCGACGATCCGCTCGACGAACCTGCCGGTGCCTTCGCCAATCAGGCACGTCGAAGTCTACGGACCGGCCGGCGTGACTCTCGACCTGCGGGGGACCGGCACGTGCAGCGAAGCAACGCTGCTGAACGTCGGTCCCCAAGCGTGTCCGGCCAACTCGAAGGCGGGCTTCGGTGGCGGCGAAGGCGTATATGAACTGGCGCACGAAATCGTTCCCGAGCAGTTCACGCTCGACTTCTTCCTGGGCGATAACCGCCCCGGACACACGATGCTGCTGATCTACCTGAACGGGTCGACGCCGGTTTCGATCCAGCTCGTGTTCCGCGCGCCCGTGATCCAGTCCCCCAAGCCCTATGGGCTCGGCTTCAGCCTCAATGTGCCGGAAATCAAAGTGCTGCCCGAAGCCTCCAACGCCTCGGCGAGGAGCTCCTTCCTGACGCTGGGCGCGAAAAACGTCGCGTACTTCAGGGCGGTCCACGGCAAGCGCAAGCTGTTCCACGTCAGGGGCATCATCACGCCGAAGACGTGCCCGCACGGCGGCTGGCCGGTGGCCTCGCGGTTTACCTTCGAGGACGGCTCGACGGTCATGAGCACGAGCAAGATCCCCTGCCCGAAGACGTGATCGCTCGGCGCGCGACGAGCCTCGCGGCATGCGCGGCATGCGCCGCATGCGTCTGCGCCGGTCTCGCGACGCCGGCGCTCGCGGCCACCAGCGCGAGCATGCAGCCGTCCTTTCGGCCCTACCGGCTGGGCGCGAGCGCGGCGGCCACTATCTCGCTGCGCTTCTCGGGCGGCGTGGAGCACGTCCCCGCGCCGCTGAGCGGCATGGTCCTGCGGCTGCCCGCCGGGCTGGGCATCGACCTGACGGGCGTCGCCACCTGCCAGGCGTCGCGCCTGCGTAGCGCCGGGCCCGCTGGCTGCCCGGCCGCCGCGCGGATCGGGCGCGGGCATGCGCTGCTGAAGGTGCACGCCGGCTCGCAGACGCTTCCCGAGGAAGCGACGATCTCGGTGTTCCGCGGGCCCAACCGCGACAGCCGCCCGACGTTTGAGATCTTCGGCCACGGCGAAACGCCGCTCGACGAGAGCACGATCTCAACCGCCGTCCTGCAGCGCGACACGGCCCCCTTCGGCTCGAAGCTCATCGTCTCGGTCCCGCCGATCCCGACGCTTGTGTACGAGCCGAACGCGTCGTTCAGCTCGCTGTCTCTGACGATCGGCGCTCCCGCCGGGCGCTCTCGCAGTCCGGTCTCGATCCCGCGCCGCTGCCCACGCGGCGGCTTTCCGTTCGCCTCGAGCTTCACGTTCGCCGACCGCTCGAGCGCGAGCGCCAGCGTCAGTCTGCCGTGCCCTTAGCGGCTAATCGATAATCTCCTGGAGTGGAAACGATCCTGTCCGTACTGCAGGTCGCGATCTCGGTGATCGTCATCTTCCTGGTGCTGATGCACTCGGGCAAGGACTCCGGCCTGTCGGGCGCGTTCGGCGTCGGCAGCGGTACAGGCCCGCTCGGCGGCGGCTCGATGGTCGAGCGCAACCTCAACCGCTGGACGATCTTCTTCGCGGTTCTGTTCGTCTTGAACTCGATCGTGCTGCTCAAGCGGCCCTGGGCCTAGCCTCCCCTGGCGGCGGAGTTTTCGACGCCGGGCGCCTCGCCCCCGGCGCGCGCGATCCGCTCGAGGATCTCCAGCGCCTCTGCGCGCAGCGCGCCGTCGATCGCCTCGTAGTCCTCGGGCGAGAGCTTGCCCGTGCGAAAATCCAGCTCGGCGTCGCGGATCTCCCGGTACTTGGCCTCGCGCGCGGCCTCGAGCTCGGACAGCTCGGGCGAGGGATCCGAGCCGTGAGAGCGATCGCCGTCGGTCGCTCCCCGCTTGGCGGCGCCGCGCAGAGGCGCGCTGATGACGCCGATCACGACCGCGAGCAGCGCCAGCGCCAGGACGATTGTCAGGATCTCCATTCAGCGCCTCGCCGACGGCGCGCAGCCGAGGATCGCCTCATGCGGCCGTCCGAGGATCGCGTCATGCGGGCGCTCAGGCGCGCGCCAAGCCATGGGCGGCGCGCGCTCGAGAGCGCATCGCCACGCGGCGGCGCACGGCGCTCGGCGCCGGCCAGATCGCGATCAGGCCGCCACCGAAGACGATTGCGCCGCCGATCCAGATCCACATGACCAACGGCGAGACGATCAAGTGGAACTGGGCCGGCGGCGGGTCTTTCAGGTAGGCGCGCGCCAGGAAGCCGATCGCGACCTCGGCCTCGTCCGGCGGCAGGGTGCGGTTGCCGACCGTCACGATCCGCTGCAGCGCGGGGGTCGAGATGTTTGGAGCGATCGCAGTCCACACGTCGCGCGTGACACCGCCACTCATGCTGATGTGGCTAACCGCCTGTCCGCCGATCAGATGCCCTACCGATCCCTGCGACGGTTCGCCGGAGTCGTAGTAGCCCTGACTCGGACGCAGCGTGGCGACGTGATGCCCGCGCTTGCTGACGTCGAGCAGGGCCCCCAGGCTGAGCGTCGAGCCGGTGTGGGCCACGTCGTTGCGCGGCGTGACGGTCGCGGTGGGGCGAACGTAGGTGACCTTGTAGGCGCCCACATGCGTTGACTTTCCGGGCGACAGTCCAACCTCCGAGGCATGCTGGAAGGACGAGGAGGCGGCCACGCCGACGAACAGCACGGCGATTCCCACATGCACGATGTAGCCGCCGTAGCGTCGCCTGTTGCGCCGCACCAGCGCGAGCAGCGCGACCGGCGCCGGCTCGCCGGACATCGCGCGGCGCGCGCGCGCGCCGCGGAAGAACTCCTGCCCGATGCTGCCGAGCACGAACGCCGCACAACAGAACATCGCGATCGCGAAGGGCTTGCCGGACAGGCCTGCGCCGAGCAGCGAGACCAGCGCGATCAGCGCGACGAGCGTCGGCGCCACGAGGTTGCGCCGTGCGTTGGCGAGCGTCGCGCGACGCCAGGCGATCACCGGCCCGATGCCGCTGAGCAGCACCAGGAGCAGCGCGAGCGGCACCGTGTAGCGGTCGAACCAGGGCGGTCCGACAGACGCTTCGTGGCCCGTCAGCGCCTCGGAGATGAGCGGGAAGTAGGTCCCCCAGAAGATCACGAAGCACAGCCCCACGAGGACCACGTTGTTGGCGAGGAAGATCGATTCGCGTGACAGCAGCGAGTCGATGCGGTGCTCGGAACGGAGCATCTCGCGCCGCGAGACGACCAGGTAGATCGACCCGGCTATCAGCACGGCGATCAGCGTCACGAACGGTACCCCGAGCGTCGCCCCGCCGAACGCGTGGATCGAGTTGAGGATCCCGCTGCGCACGAGGAAGGTGCCCATGATCGCGAGCGTGCCCGTGGCGAGCACGAGCGACACGTTCCACACCTTCAGCATGCCGCGCTTCTCCTGGATCATCAGAGAGTGCAGGAACGCCGTGCCGGTCAGCCACGGCATCAGCGAGGCGTTCTCGACGGCGTCCCACCCCCAGTACCCACCCCACCCGAGCTCCGCATAGGACCAGCGGGCGCCGAGCAGGATGCCCACACCGAGGAACAGCCACGCGGCGAAGGCGAAGCGCCGCGTGGCGCGGATCCAGTCCGCGTCGACGCGCCGGGCCAGCAGGGCCCCCATCGCGAACGCGAACGGGATCGTGCACAGCGTGTAGCCCGAGTACAGCATCGGCGGGTGGATCATCATCGTCGGGAAGCGCAGCAGCGGGTCCAGGCCGACGCCTTCGGCGGGCGTTGGGCTGGTCGTAGCGAATGGCGTCGCGTAGAAGATCATCAAGGCGATGAAGAAGGCGCCGAAGCCGAGCAGGACGGCGGTCGCATAGGCGGCCACCTCGCGCATGCGCCTGCGCACGAGAAACAGCGCCAGGCTGGACCACAGCGACAGCAGCCACGCCCACAGCAGCAGCGAGCCTTCCTGCGAGGACCACACGGCGGCCGCCCGATAGAAGGCCGGCGTCGTGCGGCTCGAGGTGTCTGCGACCGTGTTGAACGCGAAGTCGTCGCGCAGGAAGGCGATCTCGAGCACCGCGAAGGCGACCGTCAGGATGATCGCCAGCGCATATACCGCGCGACGCCCGGAGTCCGAGAACTCCACGCGCCCGCTGCGCGCGCCATAGACCGAGGCGCCGATGCCGTATACGCAGACGAGCAGCGCCAACAGCAGGCAGATACGCCCGAGGTCAGCCACTCAGTAGTTCTGCTTCTCGCCCGCCGGAGCGGACTTGTACTTGGATGGGCACTTGGTGATCAAGGAGTCGCGTTCGCCCACGAACCGGCCGGGGTGTTTCTGCACGGTGACGATCACCTCGCGCCCTTCGCGGAAGGGATCGGGCACGGTCCCGGTGTAGGCGACCGGGATGGCCGTCCCGCCGACGCGATCCTCGACGCTGAAGTCGAGCTCGGAGCCCTGGCGGTGGACCGATCCGTCCACGACCGTGCCCGTCAGCTGATAGCTGCGGCCGGGCTGGGCCTGGCGGACCAGCTGGCTGGGACTGAGGGCCGGGCTGGCGACGCTGAAGCTGGTGTAGATCAAGGCGCTGGCAAGCGCAACAGCCGCGCTCAACGCCACTACCAAGCGCACCGTTCGCTTTCGCGCGGGGTTCATCCTCAGCAGTATCTCAAACCCTTTTTAGAGCCGTGCCGTCGGCCAGCGAGCGGTTGAGCAGCGCTTCAACCGCGCGTCTGCGAGGAAATAATGGTCGCACGGCGAAACCTTTACGCGTGAGCAGGGTCTTCTCTCATAGGAGCATGCGAGCGAGCCTCCCCCACACATTGCGCGAACGGCGACGTTCGCGAGCAGACCAGCACAAGCGCCAAGCGCCGGTGCCGGCACCGGCGCCTGCCCATACGCCGGACCCGGTCGTGCAGCGCGTGCGCAGCGCCGGTGGGCCGATCGACGAGGCCTCCTACAGCTGCCAGTGCGGCCTGCAGTTCCTCGCGCCGGTCTCCACGACGGTCGCCTGCCCGCGCTGCCGCACGCCGCAAGCCTGGTAGCAGCGCGCCTCGCCGGCGAGCTTGTGATCGACGCCTCGGCCGGCTGGTCCGCCTCCGGCGAGCGGCCCGCGTGAGAGACGTGCGTGAGCTCTTGACTTTGGACATAATCTCGATATAGTTACTGAATAATGTCCGTTCACGCATCCCCTGCCACCGCGCGCGCTCGCATCCGTGCCGGTGGTCTGGCCGGCGCCGTCTCAGCGCTCGGCTGCGTGAGCGGGCGACGTCGAGGCGCCTGACCGGTTCCTCGGTCTCCCCCGCCCGGCGAGGGCTCGACCCGCCGAGCATCCCCTCGCGGTTGGACCGGGGCCCCCAGCCCCGGTCCAACCGTCTCCAACCGCACCCACCTTCTCAGAATGGAGATCCTCATGGCCAAGATCATCGTGACGGCCGATCACACGACTCGAGGCGCCGCTCGCGTCTTGCTCGAGGAGAGCGTCTACTCGGTGCACCTCAGCAC
>DATHGU010000325.1:0-24310 GCA_035317495.1 Solirubrobacteraceae bacterium | reverse complement strand
CGCTCGTCGAGGCCCTCGATCCGGCGGCTCCGATCTCCGATTACTACCGATATCACCCGTGGCGCGAAGACGGCGGCTATCTGCGCACGCTTGTGGAAGCCTGCCGTCATGGCTGTACAGCGCTTCCCTCATACGGCCGTGTCCGACCGCTCGTCGTGCGCGAAGCCCGTCGCGCGCAGGTTCAAGCGTTGAACCACGACATCGATCCCTGCCGTCGCGACGAGGCGCTCAGGAGCTGGGCCGCAGTGAATTCTCGGATGAGCAGCGCCTCAGCTGGTTCGAGCTGAGCAGCGCAGCGAGCGCGTCGTTGGCGGTACACGCGTTTCTGGCTCTCGCCGCGCAGCCAGCCTGCACGGAGACCGAGCTCCGCCGCATCTGTGCAGCCTACTTCCCTTGGATCGCGGGGGCCGCGACGATGCTCGACAGCTACGTCGATCAGGTGGAGGACGAGGCCAACGGAGATCACCGCTACGTAACCCACTACGCGAGCGAGGCGCTGGCCGGAGAAAGGGTGAGCAACCTCATCACGCGCTCGATCACCGAAGCGCGGAGATTGAACAACGGTCACCGGCACGCGGTGATCGCGGCATCCATGTTCGCTTTCTATCTCTCCAAGGACAGCGCGCGCACGCCCGACATGCGCGCGGGCACCGCCAGCATCGCGCGAGCGGGCGGCTCGCTCACCCGCCTGCTGTTGCCGATCCTGCGCTTGTGGCGGATCGCCTTGGCGCAGCGCGGCGCCTAACGGCCGGCGCCTGACAGCAGGTGCTGCGGGGCACTTGCGAGTACTAGTCAGGACTGAATATTCAGAACAGCCTTTGCGCTCGGCGACGGCCGCGGCATGATCTGCTCACGCGATGATGGATGAGAACGGAACCCAGGTAATGCCGGCCAGGAGAGAGAAGGCGCGCCGCACGCAACGCGTTAAGGCGAGCACCGCTGGGGCCGCATCCAAAGGCGCGTCGTCTCGCCAGTGGCAGCGAGCCGGGCGCCCTTCACGGCGTTCGGCCCGCACCGAGACCGCAGACGACCGCGAGGCGATCCTGATCAAGCTGTCCAAGTCGCAAGTCGATCAGGTAGTTCGCAGCGCCGGTCAGGGCGGGACGCTCTCGGTGCTGCTGTCGGCGGTCAGGGATCCGCAATGGACGCTCTCGCCGGACTCCCCGGAATGGTCCTATCCCGCGCAGATGGAGGATCGCCGCCTGTCTCGCTCGCTGCTCTCGGGACTGCTCGTGCTCTCCTGCTTCCCTTCAGACGGCGGGTACCTGGGGATCGCCGAACTCGCGCGCATGCTCCACATGAACACGAGCACTACGCATCGCTATGTGACTACCCTGCTCGCCGTCGGGCTGCTGGAGCGCAACCCCAGCACCCGTAAGTACCGGCTCGTCTCGTAGTTGCGGCTGGTTTGCCAGTCGCCGGCGCACTCGCTAACGCGCGCGGCGCTGGGTAGCCGTGCTTCGTGCCGCCCTGCTTCGCGCCGCCTGCCGCGCTCACACGGTGCGCTTCAGCTGCTGGGCGATCCGCCGGATGGCTGGCAGGTCGAGCTCCGCGGTGAACTGGAAGGGGACTCGCAGCACGTCGAACTTCCGCCGCCGCAGGCGCGCGAGCTGGTTGTGCTGGAAGCGTGCACGGTCATGCGCCGCGCGCGCCGCCACGACAGCCGAGCGGGTGAGCTCGTCGGGTGTGCTTGCTGCGGCTGGCGCGGCCTTCCGACCGCGCGCCGAGCCGTCGCCTGCACGCTGGGCCTTGGCCTTCGACCGCGGCGTGGGTTCCCCCGTGGGGCCATCCGACCCCTTGTGGTTCTCGCTCGCAGGAGCGAGCAGGGCGAGGCGCGCGAGCTCGGGCGCGCTGAAGCGCTGAGGCAAGACGCCGTTGACGACCACCGCGTGAAGGTCGCGACCGAGCTGTCGGTGCAGCCTGTCCTGAAGCTCGAGCGTCTCAGTGATCGCCATCTCGGTTCCCTGAGCGATCGCGAGATAGCCCGAGCGCGCGGGATCCTCGAGCAGCTCGCGCAGCCGCTGAGCCTGCCCGGCGATCGGGCCGACGCGCGCGATCGCCCCGAACGTGCGCGGCGAGTCGAGCATCCCGAGCGCATGCCCGGTGGCCGGCGCGTCGAGCACGACGAGGTCGTAGCCGCGCCCGCGCCCGCGCCAGCGCTTGCCCTGTGTGAGCTCCCAGATCTTGACCATGCTGACCAGCTCCTTCGCACCCGGCGCGGCGGCGGCGAAGTACTGAAAGGTGCCGCTCGAGGCGAGTATCCGGCCCGAGACGCGTCCGCCGAGCGCCTGCAGCCATTCGAGCAGCGCCCGGTCGGGGTCGAGCGAGAGGTTCCACAGACCCCTCTGCAGCTCGATCTCGGCGCCAGGACTTGGCTGGGGCAGCCCGAAGAGCGCCGGCAGGCGGCCCTGCGCGCCGACCTCGACGACGATCGTGCGCCGACCGCGCTCAGCTGCCAGCAGCCCGAGGGCGGTCGCGAGCGTCGTCTTGCCGACGCCGCCCTTGCCCGTCACCACGAGCAGATCGCGATCGAGTACCGATGTCATCGTGCTCGGCAGTCTGTCTCAAACCTGCCCGCGCGGGCTCGACCTACAATCGTGCGGATGAGCTCACGGCGCCTAGACGACGCGATCGACGGTCTCCTCGCCTATGACGAGCGAGGCTTGGTGCCGTGCGTGGTGCAGGACTGGAGCACCGGTGAGGTGCTGACGCTCGCTTACATGAACGAGCAGGCGCTCGCGCGCACGCGCGAGACCGGCGAGCTGCACCTCTACAGTCGCTCGCGCGAAGAGTTGTGGCACAAGGGCGCAACGAGCGGCAACGTGCAGGCGGTGAAGGCGCTCAGGCTGGATTGCGACGGCGACACACTGCTTGCGCTGGTGGAGCCGACCGGGCCCGCCTGCCACACGGGCGAGCGCACGTGCTTTCATCGTGGCGAGCTGACTCCGGCCGCTCCAAGCGAGGTGCTCGCGGGCCTCGAGCGAACGGTCCGCGAGCGCGCGCGCAAGCGTCCGGCGGGCTCGTACACCGTCGAGCTGCTCGACGATCCACAGCGCATCGGCGCGAAGGTGATGGAGGAGGCCGAGGAGGTCGCGCGCGCGGCACGCGAGGAGTCGGTCGAGCGGGTGGACGAGGAGGCCGCCGACGTCGTCTACCACCTGCTGGTGCTCCTGCACAGCAGGGGCCGCTCGCTGGCCGACGCCGAGCGGGTGCTCGATGAACGTCGCGGCTGACGCTCGCACCGACGCCCCGGGCATCGAGCCGAGTCTCGCCGAGGCGCGTGCGCTCGCCGAGCGGCACAACCTGATTCCGCTACGCCATCGCTTCATCGAGGACTGCGAGACGCCCGTCTCGGCGTTCCTCAAGCTGCGCGAGCTCGCTCCCGGCGAGCCGGCGTTCCTGCTGGAGTCTGCCGACCGGGGCCAGCGCGTCGGTCGCTATTCGTTCATCGGCTTTCGCCCACGCGCGCTCCTGCGGTGGTCGCTCGCCGAAGGCGGCGATCCCTACGCCCTGGCGGCGGCCGACCTGGCGCGCTTCAGCCAGGCGCCGATGGCCGATGGACCGCCGTTCACGGGCGGGGCGGTCGGCTTCTTCGGCTACGACCTGGTGCGCACCGTAGAGCCGCTCGGCCCACCCAACCCCGACACGCTTGGGCTGCCCGACATGGCCCTGATGCTGACGGACCTGCTGGTGATCTTCGATCACCTCAAGCACACGGTGACGATCCTGGTGAACGCCGATCTCGATGCCGAGCCAGACATCGAGCGGGCGTACGCGGCCGCAGCCCAGACGATCGCCGAGGTGCGTGCGCAGCTCGCCGGGCCGGTGCCGCTCCTCGAGCGCTCCGAGCGTGTGCGCGAGCATCCGGCGTTCGAGCCGAACATGACGCGCGAGCAGTTCGAAGGGATGGTCGAGCGGATCGTCCGCTACATCCACGCGGGAGACGCTTTCCAGGTAGTGCCCTCGCAGCGCTGGTCGGCCGCGGTGCCCGTGGAGGCGTTCTCGATCTACCGCGGGCTGCGCGCCGTCAACCCAAGCCCTTACATGTACTACCTGGACTTCGGCGACTTCCAGGTGGCGGGCGCCAGCCCCGAGCCGCTGCTGACCGTCAACGGGCGTCATGTCAGCACCAAGCCGATCGCCGGGACGCGCCACCGCGGCGCGACACCGGAGGAGGACAGGCGAATCGCGGCCGAACTGCTGGCCGACGAGAAGGAGCGCGCCGAGCACGTGATGCTCGTCGATCTCGGTCGCAACGACCTCGGGCGGGTGTGCGAGTACGGCACGGTCGTCGTCGACGAGCTGATGGAGATCGAGTCCTACAGCCACGTGATGCACATCGTCTCCTCGGTGTCCGGCACGCTGCGGGGCGAGGTGGGGGCGATGGACGCGCTGCGCTCGGTGCTGCCGGCCGGCACCCTGTCGGGTGCGCCGAAGGTGCGCGCGATGCAGATCATCGACGAGCTCGAGCCGCTAAAGCGTGGCGGCTACGGCGGCGCGATCGGCTACCTCAGCTACGCCGGCGATCTCGACACGGCGATTCACATCCGCACGGTCGTCGTGAAGGACGGCGTGGCGCACGTGCAGGCCGGCGGCGGCACGGTGGCAGACGCGCAGCCGGCGTACGAGTACGAGGAGTCGGTCGCCAAGTCGACGGCCGCGATGCGCGCGATCGAGCTCGCCTGCGACCAGCCGGAGTGGCCATGAGAGTCCTCGTCCTCGACAACTACGACTCGTTTACGTACAACCTCGTCCAGTACCTCGGCGAGCTGGGGGCGGAGGTGCAGACGGTGCGCAACGACCGCGCGACCGTCGATGAGCTGCTGGAGCAGCGATACGAGCGCTGCGTCGTCTCGCCGGGGCCGTGCACGCCGGAGGTGGCCGGCATCACGCTCGAGCTGGTGCGGCGCATGCCCGAGTCCGGCGTGCCGACGCTGGGCGTGTGCCTCGGGCATCAGGCGCTCGCGCAGGCGTTTGGCGGACAGGTACGGCTGCACCCGCCGGTGCACGGCAAGGCGACGACGATCGAGCACGACGGCCGGACGATCTTCGATGGGATGTCGTCTCCTCTGACGGTCGGGCGCTATCACTCGCTGGTGGTCGATCCCGAGCTGCCGGACTGCCTGGAGCAGTCGGCGCGCGGCGGCGGCGTCGTGATGGCGGTGCGCCATCGCGAGCTGCCCGCAGAGGGTGTGCAGTTTCACCCCGAGTCGGTGCTGACCGCCGAGGGCAAGCAGCTGCTGTCGAACTTCCTGAAGGACGGCTGATGCCCAACGCGATCCTCACGAGCGCGATCGACGCGCTCGCGTCGCGCAGGGACCTGAGCGCCGACGAGACCGCCGACGTGCTCTCGGAGATCATGCATGGCGAGGTCTCCGAGGTCCAGATCGCGGCCTTCCTGATCGCCCTGCGCACGAAGGGCGAGACGGTCGACGAGCTCGCGGGTCTCGCGCGCGCGATGCGCGGGCTGGCCGCGCACGTGCCGAGCACGCGCGAGGGCCTGCTGGACACCGCCGGGACGGGGGGCGGGCAACGGACGTTCAACGTCTCCACCACCGCGGCGCTGATCGCCGCCGGTGCCGGCTGCGCGGTGGCCAAGCACGGCAACCGCTCCGCCACGAGCTCGTCGGGATCGGCGGACCTTCTGGAGGCGCTGGGCGCGCGCATCGACCTGGATCCAGCGGGCGTCGCGAGTTGCATCGAAGACACCGGCTTTGGCTTCATGTTCGCCCCGGCCCACCACCAAGCGACCCGTTTTGTCGTACCCGTGCGACGCGAGCTGGCGGTGCGGACGATCTTCAACCTGCTCGGGCCGTTGACCAACCCGGCCGGCGCCCGCCGGCAGCTGATCGGCGTCTCAGACCCGGCCTTCCTGGAGACGATCGCCGGCGCACTGGCGAGGCTGGGCGTCGACCGGGCGCTGGTGGTCGTGGGGGAGGACGGCCTCGACGAGGTGTCGGTCGCGGCTGGGACCAAAGTCGTCGAGGTCAACGGCGAGGAGCTCACGCGCTACACGCTCGTGCCCGGCGACGTCGGCATCGCACCGGTCTCGAGAGATGACTTCGAGCGCGACTCGGCCGGCGGCACGCCGGAGCAGAACGCCGCTGTCACGCGGGCGATCCTCGCAGGCGAGCAGCGCGGCTCGCAGGCGAACGCGGACTTGGCGGTGATCAACGCCGGCGCGGCGATCTACGCCGCCGGTACGGTCGATTCGATCGCCGACGGCGTGCAGGCGGCGCGCGCCGCGCTGTCCGACGGGCGCGCGGCGCAGGCGCTGGAGCGCTACGTGCAGGCAAGTCGGCGCCACGCGCCGTCGGAGGTCGCGACGTGAGCGCCTCAACGCCCAGCGTGCTGCAGCGCATCCTGCAGAGCACCCGCGAGGAGCTCGAGCGGCGCAAGCGCGAGCTGCCGCAGCGCTTGCTCGAAGATCGCGCGCAGGCGGCCGAGCGCGGGGGCGGCGGGCGCCCGCCGGGGAGCTTCCGGGCGGCGCTGACCGAGCCGGGCATGGCCGTGATCGCGGAGTTCAAGCGGCGTTCGCCGTCAGCCGGGACGCTTCGCGAGCAGGCCGACCTGCGCGAGGTTCTCAGCGCGTATGAGTGTGGCGGTGCGAGCGCGTTGTCGGTGTTGACCGAGCAGCCGAACTTCGGCGGCTCGCTCGCGGATCTGCGCTCGGCACGCGATCTCTGTGCGCTTCCGCTGCTGCGCAAGGACTTCATCGTCGACGAGTACCAGATGCACGAGGCGCGCGCGGCCGGCGCCGACGCCGTGCTGCTGATCGTCGCGGCGCTCGAGGAGGCCGAGCTGCGCTCGCTACACGCCGCGGCGCGCGCGCTCGGCCTGGACGTGCTCGTGGAGGTCCACGATCGCGATGAGCTCGAGCGCGCGCTCGAGCTCAGGGCAGAGCTGATCGGCATCAACAATCGCGATCTGCGCGACTTCAGCGTGGATGTCGAGCGCACAACGCTGCTGATGGGCGCCGTTCCGGCTGGTGTGACGGTCGTGTCCGAGTCGGGCATCTCCTCGGCGGGGCAGTTGCGCAGCCTCGCGCAGGACGGCGTGCAGGCCGTGCTGGTGGGCGAGTCGCTGATGCGAGCGCCTGACCCTCGAAGGGCGCTCGAGGAGCTGATCGGTGACGATCGAGAGGTGCGAGACAGAGACGCGAACACGAGCTCGACGGCTGGCACGGGCGCCGGAAAACTCCCCTCTACGCAGCTTTAGCCATTCCAACGACAGACTTTATTTCGCCTTCATAGCCGGCGACCATCATCGTTCACCGTAATGAGACGCATGTTCGCCATCCCCTTCATCTCCGCCCTTCTCGGCGGCGGCGTGGTCGTCGCCGTGGTCGCCGCAGTCGGCGGGCTGGGGGATTCGCAACAGACCGTCACCACCGTGCAGGCGGCGCCAATCGCGCCGTCTAACGCCTCGCAGCAGAGCGGTAGGCTGACGCCGCACGACATCTACGTCAAAGACGCTCCCGGCGTCGTGTTCGTTACGTCGACGATCGTGCAGAGAGGCGAATCGCCGTTCAACCTGTTCGGCGGAGGCGAAGCGCAGCGCCAGGGTCAGGCAACCGGCTCAGGCATCGTGATCGATCGCAACGGCACGATCCTCACCAACTGGCACGTTGTCGAGAATGCGATCAAGGTCACGGTGAGCCTCGAAAAAGGGAAGACCGTCAACGCGCAGGTGGCCGGCAAGGACCCCTCGAACGACCTCGCGGTTTTGCGCATCCACCCAGATGGCCTGGCTTTTCACCCGCTCACGCTCGGCAACTCGAGTGGCGTCCAGGTCGGCGACCCGGTGCTCGCGATCGGCAACCCGTTCGACCTCGAGCGTACGCTGACGACCGGTGTCATATCGGCGCTGCAGCGCCAGATAACGGCGCCGAACGGCTTCACGATCAACAACGTGCTGCAGACGGACGCACCGATCAATCCGGGTAACTCCGGCGGCCCCCTGCTCGATGCCGCTGGCCGCGTGATCGGCCTCAACTCGCAGATCGAGACGGGCGGCACGAGTGGCGGCAGCGTCGGCATCGGCTTCGCGGTTCCGATCAACACGGCCAAGTCGGAGATCGCTCAGCTGGAGAAAGGCGGGACCGTGCGCGGCGCCTACCTCGGCCTGACGTCGCTGACGATCGACGGCTCGCTGTCGGCGCTCAACCTGCCGGTCAAACGCGGCGCGCTCGTGCAGAGCGTGCAGAAGGGCACGCCGGCCGAAAAGGCGGGCATCCGCGGCGGGACCGTCAGCGGCCGCACCGAAGGGGGCCAGGTTGCGGTTGGCGGCGACATCATCACGTCGATCGTCGGCAAGACGGTCACGAGCTCCGAAGACGTGGCCAACGACGTGCAGGCGCACAAGCCCGGTGACACCATCGCCATCGGGCTGCTGCGCGCAAACGGCAAAGGCGGCTACGAACGCAAGACCGTCAGCGTGAAGCTCGCCAGCCGGCCCAACTCGGTGCCGAACCCGAGCACTCCCGAAGGGTAGGACCCCGCTACCGTTGGGGGCATGTCGCAGACGCCCCCCCGCGTGAAGATCTGCGGGATCACGAACCTGCCCGACGCCGAGCTGGCGGTCGAGCTGGGGGCGTGGGCCGTGGGGATGATCTTCTTCGAGGACAGTCCCAGGCGCTGCTCGCCGGCGGAGGCCGAGCGGATCGTCGCGGCGCTGCGCCGCAAGGTGGAGCTGTGCGGCGTGTTCGTCAATGCGCCGCTCGAGCGCGTGGTCACGCTCGGCGAGGATCTCGGGTTGAGCATGCTGCAGTTCAGCGGCGAGGAGGGTCCGTCGTTCTGCGCCGAGGCGGCACGTCGCAACGGAGCTCGGGTGATCAAGGCGGCGCAGGTGTCCGGTCCCGGCGACGTGCGCGACCTGGAGCGCTTTCACGTCGACTACCACCTGCTCGACGCGCGCGCGAAGACGCCCGGCAGGCAAGCGCTGCGTGGGGGTACGGGCGAGACGTTCGACTGGACGCTCGTCGGCCTGCGCCGCTCGAAGGTCCCGCTGATCCTAAGCGGAGGACTGACCGCGGACAACGTCGAGGAGGCGGTCGCGCGGACACATCCGTACGGCGTCGACACGGCGAGTGGCACCGAGTCGGCGCCCGGGCGCAAGGATCCGCAGAAGCTGCGGGCCCTCTTTCGCGCCGTCGAGCGGAGCGCCGAGCAGCCGGGGATCGTGAGCTCGGCGGCGGCCGGCGGTCCGGCGGCGTGAGCGCGGGCGCGACAGGCCCGCTCGTCGAGCATCATTTCGGCGACTACGGCGGGCAGTTCGTGCCCGAGACGTTGATGCCGGCATTGGCCGAGCTGGAGGAGGCGTGGAGGCAGGCGCGCGCCGACAAGCGCTATCAGGCCGAGCTCGCGGGCCTGCTGCGCGACTTCGGCGGGCGCCCGACGCCGTTGTATCTTGCGCGCAGGCTCTCCGAGCGGGCGGGACGGCCGGTGTATCTGAAGCGCGAGGACCTCAACCACACCGGCTCGCACAAGCTCAACAACGCCCTGGGGCAGGCGCTGCTGGCGAAGCGGATGGGCAAGCCGAGGATCATCGCCGAGACAGGCGCCGGCCAGCACGGGGTCGCCACGGCGACCGTCTGCGCGCTGCTCGACCTGGAGTGCGTGGTGTACATGGGCGTACAGGACACGCACCGCCAGCGCCCGAACGTGCAGCGCATGGAACTGCTTGGTGCGACCGTGCATCCCGTCGAGGCCGGCGCGAAGACGCTCAAGGAGGCCACCTCGGCGGCGATCCGCGACTGGGTGACGAACGTGCAGAGCACGCACTACGTGATCGGCTCGGTAGTCGGCCCGGCGCCCTACCCGGCGATCGTGCGGGACCTGCAGCGGGTGATCGGCGACGAGGCGCGCGCGCAGCTGCTGCAGGCCGAGGGCAGGCTCCCGGCGCGCGTGGTGGCATGCGTCGGCGGCGGCTCCAACGCGATCGGCACGTTCGCCGCGTTCATCGACGACGAGCAGGTCGAGCTCGTCGGCGTGGAGGCGGGCGGCGAGGGGATCGACACGCCGCGCCACGGCGCTCCGCTGACGGTCGGCGGGCGGGCGGGCATCCTGCACGGCTCGCGTTCGGCGGTCATGCAGGACGAGGAGGGCCAGATCGTCGAGGCGCACTCGATCTCGGCGGGTCTCGACTACCCCGGCGCGGGCCCCCAGCACGCCTTCCTGCGCGACAGCGGTCGCGCGCGCTACGTGGCGGTCACCGACGAGCAGGCGCTGCACGCGTTTCGTGAGCTGGCGCGACTGGAGGGCATCATCCCGGCGCTCGAGACGGCCCACGCGCTGGCCTGGGTGCTCGCGCAGGACGACGGCGAGCTCGACCTCGTGTGCTTGTCGGGCCGCGGTGACAAGGACCTCGCCGAGGTGCTGGGGGGTGGCTAGCACGCAGGCAGCAAGCGGCGTGCAGCGGATCGCCGAGGCCTTCACGGACTCGAGCAAGCGTGCCGCGCTGATGCCCTACCTGATGGCGGGCTTTCCGACGCTCGAGCAGTCGCTTGCCGTGGGCGAGGCTTGCGTACGGGAGGGCGCCGACCTGCTGGAGCTCGGCGTGCCCTACAGCGACCCGCTGGCCGACGGCCCGGTGATCCACGAGGCGAGCACTCGTGCGCTTGCGGCGGGAGCGAGCGTGGGGGGTGTGCTGGAGGTCGCGCGGGCGCTCGCGCCGAGCGTCCCGGTCGTGCTCATGTGCTACGCGAACATGGTGTTCGCGCCGGGCGGCGAGGCGTTCGTGGAGCGCCTCGCGCGGAGCGGCGCGTGCGGGTTGATCGTGCCCGACCTGCCGTTGGAGGAGTCGAGCGGGCTGCGCGAGTCTTGTGACGCGCGCGGCGTGGCGCTCGTGCCGCTCGTCGCGCCCACGACCACGCCGCAGCGCCTGCGGGCGATCGGCGCGAGCGCGCGCGGATTCCTCTACGCGGTGTCGGTCGTCGGCACGACGGGCGAGCGCGACGCGCTGCAGGAGCGCTTCGCGGAGGTCGTCGCGCGCGCCAGGGCCAGCACCGAGGTACCGGTCGCGCTCGGCTTCGGCATCAGCACGCCCGAGCAGGCGCGGCAGGCAGCCGACGCGGGCGCGGACGGCGTGATCGTGGGCACGCGGCTCGTGCGCGCGGCCGGCGGGGGCGCGGATTCGGCGGACGCGGTCGGCGCGCTGGTGGGCGAGCTCGCGGCGGCTCTTGCGCCGACCGACCAGGGATCGGGCAGCTAAGATTCCGCCGGCATGGGCTTGATCCTCACCGTCACCACGGGCTTGGTCGTCTGGGTCGTGCTGTGGGCGCTCGGAAGCAAGGGCTTCGACGCGTTCATGCTCGCCGCGGCGATCATCCTCGTCGGCGCCAGCCTGAAGATCCTCTCCGGCTACCTGCCCGGCCGTCGCAGCTAGTCGACCCGTGCGCGCGCGCTGGCTGTCCGTGGCCGCTTTCGCAGCGGTGCTGCCCACGGTCGCCGGCTGTGGCGGGGTCGGCGTCTCGGGCGCATCTGAAGCGACCGGTAATCAACTGGCGATCTACTCGAGCCTGCCGCTGCAGGGCCCCTCGGCCGCGATCTCGCAGGAAACGGTAAATGGCGAGCGCCTGGCGCTGTACCAGGCGGGCGGGCGGATCGGCCCCTTCAAAGTGGGTTACGTCTCGCTCGATGACGCCAACCCGAAGAGCGGCCGGCTGGACCCCGGAGCCACCGCGACCGACGCCAAGACGGCGGCGCAGGACACCAGCACGATCGCCTACCTCGGCGAGTACAACTCCTCCGCGACGGCCGTCTCCCTGCCGCTGATCAACGCCGCGGGGATCCTGCAGGTGAGCCCCGGCAGCCCATACATCGGGCTGACGTCCTCGCTGAACGCGGGACAGGACGAGCCCGAGCGCTTCTATCCGAGCGGCAAACGCAACTTCGGCCGCCTGCAGCTCGGCGATCAGGCGCAGGCCGCCGCGCAGGTGAAGCTGATGCGCACGCTCGCGGTGCGCAAGCTGTACGTGATCGACGATCAGGACCCCTTCGAGGTGCCGCTCGCGCAGATCGTGGCCGGCGACGCCGAACGCGCCGGGATCGCCGTCGTCGCGCACGACAGCATCCTCACGACGCCGGGCAGCGTGTTCGCGGGCGCCGTCGAAAAGGTCGTGCGCAGCGGGGCGGAAGCCGTGTTCTTCGCCGGCCGAGGCGGTGCGGGGACGATTGCCCTATGGCGGGCGCTGCATGCCGCCGATCCGCACCTGCTGCAGCTCGGCTCGAGCGCGCTCGCGGACGAAGCCTTCACGTCGGCGATCGGTCCCGTGGAGGCAAGCACATACCTGACCACACCGCTGCTCGCTCCCGGTGAGTACCCGCCCGCGGCGGCACGCGTGCTGGCGGACTATCGCCGGCGCTTCGGTGGACAGCCGGGACCGCACGCGCTGTATGGCTTCGAGGCCATGAGCGTCGTGCTCGAAGCGATCCGCAAGGCGGGCGTGCGCGGCAACGACCGCCAGACGGTCATCGACCGCTTCTTCCAGACCGCCGACCGCGACTCCGTGCTCGGCCGCTACTCCGTGCAGGCAAACGGCGAAACGACCCTCCCGCGCTACGGCGTGGATCGCATTGTGAACGGTCGCGCGGTGTTCTACCGCTCGATCGACATCCGTTGACTCAGCCGCGCTTCAGGCCGAGCATCATCAGCCGCCCTGCAGGCCGAGCACCAGGCGGAAGCGCTCGATGCCTCCGCCGAGGCTCCTGCCGCCGCCGGTGAGCGTCGTGAGCGAACGCAGGTAGGGGACGAACGGCGAGATCGTCGGGTCTTCGTTCAGCCCGATGCCTTCGAGCAGGCCGAGCAGCGTAGGGAAGTCGACGCTGATGCTCGGCTGGAAGCCAGCGCCGAGCGCAGCCGCCGTCGCGCCGTAGGAGGCCGCGCCCGACAGCTTGCTCGACGGGTTCAGCGCCGCTTCGACGGACGCTTCGCCGATCCCGATCACGAACTTGCTCTGGCCGCTCGCGCTGCGTCCGGAGGCGATGTCGAGCACGACCGGCAGGCCTCTCAGGCGCGCCGCGACGGCCGCCTCGGTCCCCGGGATCGAGGCGGGCTGCACGGAGCCGCCGCCCTTGCGCAGCTGCGCCGCAAGCTTGCCGACCGCCGCGCGCGAGAGCGCCGCGTTCTTGGAATCGATCACCACGCCGCCCTTCAGTTCCAGCAGGCCAGTGCCGGCGGCGAATAAACCTGCCGAGCCCATCCAGCTGGCGAAGTCGCGCTTGGCCGCCGGGGTGTCGGCGCCCAACGCACGGATCGGAGCGAGGATCCCTTCGATCAGGCCCTTCACGTTCAGTGAGCTCTGCGCTTCGGGGCTCGGGCCCGTCGGCGAGCCGCCGAGCGAGGCGAGGCCCTGCAGCGCCTGAACGTCGCTGCCGAGCGTGCTGCCAACGTCGCCGAGGCCCACCGCGAGCCACGATTCGCCCGGCAGCTCGCCCATCGCCCGGGAGGCTTCGGAGCTCGAGGAGAGCAGGCCGCCGGAGGCCGGCGTCGTGCCGGCGGCGAGCGCGTCGGCATCCACCGCGATCGAGTTGCCAGAGGGGACCAGCGAGACGTTCACCGGGCGCCCGCCGGCCAGCAGCGAGACGACGCTGGTCAAGCCCTGTGCAGGGACCTTGCGGGCGCGACCGGGCGCGCCGGCGTTCGCATAGACGTGCGCGAGCGTGCCCGACGGCGTCGAGCCGATGAGCGTCGAGTAGGCCGTCGCGCGGGCGAGCGAAGGGCCGCCGGCTGTCGTGTCGATGACGCCGTGCAGCGCCGACTCGCTGCCGATCACGACCAGACGATCGACGATCCCGAACGCGATGCCGCCGGCTGTGGCCTGGTAGGAGGTTCCGCGGTAGGCCGCGGCATGCGCGCCCGCCCGTCTGGCCTGGGTCGCGATGAACGAACGGGCCTTCGTGGCATCGCTGGAGTCGAGCACGAACGCGCCGTCGACGCCGTGGGCCGCGAAGGGGAAGCCTCCCGTGGCGGGGGATTCGCCGAGCAGCCCCTGTTGCAAAAGCGAGAGCAGCCGGCTGACGTCGGCTTCGCTCGCGCCGCCGGTCGAGCCGAGGAAGATCCCGGCGCGCGGGCCCAGCCATGGCGCCACGTCTCGCTTGAAGTCGAGTGCCGGCGAGCCCGGCGTCTGCAGCGCGCCGAGCAGGCGCAGGTACGGATCGGCCTGCTGGGTGAGCGCGCGCCCGGCCGCGCGCGCGGCGCTCTGCAGCGCCCCGTCGGGGCGGACCGTCGCGCTCGCGTAGAGCGGCGCCGTCGCCGGTACGGCGCTGGCCGGATCGATAGTCGTGCCGGAGGAATGCGAGGAGCCGCATGCGGCAGAGGCGAGCACCGTCGCGGCCGCGAGCGACGCCGCCAGGACGCGCCGCGGCCGGCGCTGGGGATCGGCCGTGGGGTCGAGCGGCATCGCGGGCGATCGTAGCGGCTGGCGTGGTTGCCCCGGGGCACTTGCAGGCGCGTGGCGCGTGGCGCCGTACGCGCTGCAAGGCTCGTCCCAGATGTGGGTCTTGCATGCGCTCGTGCAGCTCGGGCGTCTTCATTAGGTGCGACGGGCGATGCGCGGGTGTCGTCGCTGAGCAGGACTTTTCTCGCTTTCGCGGGCGTCAGGACGGCTCAGTGGGAGAAAATGTGCAATTAGGGTTGCATTGTGGGGGAAAGTGGGGTATGTTCGCGCACGGCGAGCCGGGGTGGAGGGGCTCCTCCCACTCCTCCACCTCGGCTCGGTAATCAAGCTTGGAGCTCAACCAGTGGTCCCCTTTCGTGGCACCTTCGACCATACGCTCGACGCGAAGAATCGCCTGACGGTGCCCGCTCGCTACCGCGCCGCGCTCGCCGAGGGCGTGGTTCTGGCGATGCCCGTCGACCTGAAGCCGTGTGTCGGCGTGTGGCATCCGGAGGAGTACGAGCGCTACAGCCGCCGCGCGTTGGCCGAGCTGCCGCCGCTCTCGCCGCGGCTCACCGAGCTCGAGCGCTTCTTCTACGGCAGCTCGCAGGACGCCGACCTCGACGCCGCCGGGCGGATCATGGTGCCCGGCTTCCTCTCCGAGCACGCGCAGCTGCACAAGGAGGTCGTCGTGGTGGGTGTCGGCGACCGTTTGGAGCTGTGGAGCAAGGACCGCTGGAACGACCATCGACCGACGCTGCTCAGCGGCGTCGCGGAGATCACCGCGCATGTCGACGACACTGCTTGACATGAGACGATCGCAGCGACGCCCCCCTCGCGGGCGGCAATCGAGCGCTGCCGCGCGGCAGCGCGCGGGGCACGAGCCACCATCCGGCGAATCGGGGATCGCCGAGCGCGGCCACGTTCCGGTGCTCGCCGACGAGCTGCTCGAGCTGCTCGATCCCCAGCCCGGGCAGACCGCGATCGACTGCACGTTCGGGGACGGCGGCCACGCCCGCCTGCTCGCCGAGCGGCTGGGCGCGTCGGGCACGCTCGTGGCGATCGACCGCGATCCGCTCGCCGCGCAGCGCTTCGCCGCGCTCGCCGCGGAGGTCTCGTGCTCGCTGCGCTTCATCCGCGCGAGCTACGCCGAGGCGCTGGAGCTGCTGGGCAGGGAGGGTCTGCGCGCCGACTGCGCGTACTTCGACCTGGGCATGTCCTCGATGCAGGTCGACACGCGCGAGCGCGGCTTCTCCTACTCCTACGAGGCGCCGCTGGACATGCGCATGGACCGCGGGCAGAAGCTGAGCGCGCTCGAGATCATCGCCGAGTGGGACGAGCGACGCCTGGCGCGCGCGCTGCGCGACTTCGGCGAGGAGCGCCACGCCGGCGCGATCGCGCGGGCGATCGTGCGCAGGCGAGCACAGGCCCCGATCGAGACGACGCTCGAGCTGGTCGACACGATCAACTCCGCGATCCCAGCTCCCGCGCGGTTCGCCGGCGGCCACCCCGCCAAGCGCTCCTTCCAGGCCCTGAGAATCGCGGTCAACGATGAGCTCGAACAGCTCGACCGCGCGCTCCCGCTCGCGTGGGGCCTCTTGCGCGAGGGCGGCGTGCTCGCGGGTATCACCTTCCATTCGCTCGAGGACCGTCGCGTCAAGCGCTTCCTCGGCGCTCGCGCGCAGGGCTGCATCTGCCCGCCCGACCTGCCCGTCTGCGCGTGCGGTCGCGAGCCCGAGGCGGCGCTCGTGACCCGCCGTTCGATCGTGCCATCGGCGGACGAGCTCGCACGCAATCCGCGCGCCTCCTCGGCGCGCCTGCGCGCGGCGCGGAAGCTGACCGACGATCGGGGCGTGGCGGAATGACGCCACCGGCAGCCGCCGCAGCTCCGGGCGTTGCGCCGCGCCGGCCGGCGGTGCCGCGTGGGCCGCGGCGCGTATCCGGTCCGGTTCGGCCGGCGGCCCAACCGGCACGTCGGACTCGCGGGCGCGACGCCGAGGGCGAAGCTGGGCTCCTCGTCGGCCTGCTCGCGGCGCTCGAGGGGCTCGCGCAGCACCGCCTGCTCGACCGCCTGATTCGCGGTCGCACGTGGATCGGGCTGCTCGCGTTCGCGCTGATCGGGATCGTCACGCTGCAGCTCGGGCTGCTGAAGCTGAACGGCGGAATCGGACGGACACTGGAGCACGAGGCGCTGCTGCAACGCCAGAACGCGGCGCTCAGCATCGAAAACTCGGAACTCTCGGCGGGCAGCCGGATCGAGGCGCGCGCGGCGCAACTCGGCATGGCGTTCGTCCCCTTGCGGGCGCTGCGCTTCCTCGCGGCGAGCCCGCGCGGCGACGCTACGAAGGCCGCCGCGCTCAGCAGCGCCGCGAGCCCTGCAAGCGCCGAAGCGCCGGAAGTCGCGCCGGGCTCGAGCGAATCGCAGTCGAGCGCCCAGTCATCGGCGATCGGCGAATCGAGCGCCGAATCGAGCGCGTCCGCGTCCTCCGGCGAAGCGGCCTCGAGCGAAGCGGAATCCTCCAAGGGCGGATCAGAAGAATCGAGCGGCGCTGGCGCCGAATCGACGGCGAGCGCGCCGGCGCCGAGCGAATCCGCGGCCGGCGCAGCGCCGGAAGCCGGGCCGGCCGGCGGAATCCAAGCGAGCGCCGGCGGAGAATGAGCCGGTGACGATCGTCCAGCGCCGGATCGGGGGGATCTTCGGCCTGTTCTTCCTGCTGCTGCTGCTGGCCAGCGCGCGCACGCTGTATCTCGGCACGCTGAAGGGGGGCAGCCTGCGCAAAGCGGCCGCCACCCAGCAGCTGACGGCCGAAGCCGTGCCCGCCCAGCGCGGATCGATCAGCGACCGCAACGGGATCGACCTGGCGGTGTCCGAGCCGGCGCAGGACATCTCGGCGACGCCGTATCTGGTCAAGGATCCGCTCGCCACGGCCCAGCGACTGGCGCCGCTGCTGGGCAAGCAGCAGGCGCAGGTGCTGCGCCTGCTCTCCGAGCGCAGCGGCTTCGTCTATCTGAAGCGCGCGCTTCCGGCCAAGCAGGCCAGCGCGGTGATGGCCTTGAAGATCCCCGGGCTCGCCGGGGTGCCGGTCATGCGCCGCGTGTACCCGCGAGGCGACCTCGCGGCGCAGGTGCTCGGCGTGGTCGGCACGGAAGGCAACGGGCTGTCGGGCCTCGAGTACTCGCGTAACGCGCTGCTGCACGGGCACACGGGAGAGCGCCATGTCGTCAGCGACGCGGTCGGCGAGCCGGTGTCGATCACCGAACCGCATCACGAGTCGCCGGGCACCTCGATCTCGCTGACGCTCGATGCGAACATCCAGCAGCGCACCGAAGACGTGCTCGGAGCAGTCGGGCGCGTGTTCAACCCGAAAGACGCGACGGCGATCGTGATGGACCCGAACAGCGGCGCGATCCTGGCGATGGCGAACTGGCCCCAGGTGAACGCGAACGATCCGGGCGGCTCATCGCCGGAGGCGCTGCAGAACCGCGCCGTGAGCTTCGACTACGAACCGGGCTCGACGTTCAAGGCGGTGACGGTCGCCGGCGCGTTGCAGCAGGGACTGGTCACGCCGAGCAGCAGCTTCTTCATCCCCGACAAGATCCAGGTCGCCGACCGCACGATCCACGACGACACCGAACACGGCGACGAGTCGCTGACGACGGCGCAGATCCTCGCCCAGTCGAGCAACGTGGGGGCGATCAAGATCGGCATGCTCGAGGGCAAGAGCAAGTTCGGCAAGTGGCTGAGCAGGTTCGGCTTCGGCGCGCGAACCGGCATCGAGCTGCCGGGCGAGGAAATCGGCCAGGTGCCGCCCGTCAGCCACTACTCGGGCTCCTCGATGGGCAATCTGCCGATCGGACAGGGCCAGCTCGTGACGCCGCTGCAGATGGCCAGCGCGTATGCGGCGATCGCCAACGGGGGCATCCTGCGCCCGCCGCACATCATCCGCTCGGTGGGCTCGGACGTGCGCGCGGATCCGCCGGGTCAACGCGTTATCTCGAGCGCCACGTCCGCTGCCCTGCGCCAGATGCTCGAGGGCGTGCTCGCGCCCGGCGGCACGGCGAGCGAGGTATCGATCCCCGGCTACCGGCTGGCCGGTAAGACGGGCACGGCCAGCAAGGTCGACGCCGCCACCGGCGAATACTCGAAAACCCGCTACGTGGCCTCGTTCATGGGCTTCGCGCCGGCGTCTGACCCGAAGCTGCTGAGCGCAGTGATCGTCGACGAACCGCAAACCGGGTCAATCTTCGGCGGCACGGTCGCGGCGCCGGCCTTCGGGCAGATCATGAGCTTCGCGCTGCCGTACCTGCGCATCGCGCCGGGATAGCATCAGCCCATGCGGCTCGACGAGTTGACCGCCGGCCTGGCCACGACCGCCACCGGTGATTCCGGCGCGGGCGGGGACGTGGAGATCACGGGGCTCGCCTACGACAGCCGCGCCGTGCGCGCCGGCGAGCTGTTCTTCTGCGTCAGCGGCTTTCAGCGAGACGGGCACGACTTCGCGCCCGGGGCCGTGGCCGAGGGCGCCGCCGCACTGGTCGTCGAGCGGCCGCTCGGGCTCGGCGTGCCCGAGGTGCTCGTGCCGTCGGCGCGCGAGGCGATGGGCCCGCTCGCCGCGCGCTTCTTCGGCGATCCGACCGGCGAGCTGCGAGTCGTGGGCGTCACCGGGACGAACGGCAAGACGACCACCGCGTATCTCGTGCGGGCGCTGCTGGAAGCGGCCGGCGAGCAGTGCGGGCTGCTCGGCACCGTCAAGTCGGTGGTCGGCGGGCGCGATCGCGCGGTTGTTCGCACGACGCCCGAGGCGATCGACCTGCAGCGCGACTTCCGGGCGATGCTTGACGGTGGGGATCGCGCCTGCGCGATGGAGGTCTCCTCGCACGCGCTCGAGCTCGGGCGGGCCGCCGCGATCCATTTCGCGGCGGCGATCTTCACTAACCTCACGCAGGACCACCTCGACTTCCACGACACGATGGAGGACTACTTCCAGGCCAAGCGGCGGCTGTTCGTCGCGCAGGCGCCCGGTGTAAGCGTGCTGAACGTCGGCGATTCCTACGGACGGCGCCTGGCAGCGGAGATCGACGGCGCGCGGACCTTCGCGGTCGACGCTCCGGCCGACTACAGCGCCTCGTGTGTGCGCTGCGATTTCGGCGGCTGCACCTTCACGCTCCGCACGCCGGCCGTCGAGCGTGAGGTGACGCTGCCGATGCCCGGCCGCTTCAACGTCGCCAATGCGCTCGGCGCTCTGGCCGTGGCGCACGAGCTCGGCGTTGGTCTCGACGTCCTGCTGGACGCGCTCGAACGGGGCGTGCGCGTCCCCGGGCGCTTCGAGCCGGTCAAGGAGGGACAGGACTTCGCCGTGCTGGTCGACTACGCGCACACGCCAGACTCGCTGCAGAACGTGCTGAGCGCCGCGCGCGAGCTGGTCGCCGCGGGCGAGACGAACGGCGCGGGCGAGCAGAACGGTCCGGCCGAGTCGCCGACGGCCGGAAAGCAGCCGCGCGGCCGCGTGCTGTGCGTGTTCGGAGCCGGCGGCGACCGCGATCGCGGCAAGCGCCCGCTGATGGGCGAAATCGCCACGCGCCTGGCCGACATCGTGTTCGTCACCTCGGACAACCCGCGCTCCGAGGACCCCGAGCAGATCATCGCCGAGATCATGGCCGGCGTCGCTCGAGTCGAAGCGGCCCGCGGTGGGGCGGCGAGCGGCGGTGGGAGCTTCGGTGCGAGCCGCGCCGCACCGCCGAGCGACGCGGCTGGCGATGCTGTTGTCTCGACGCAATCGCTCGCGCCGCCCGTGCGCTCGATCACCGATCGGGCGGTGGCGATAGACGAGGCGATCGCCGTGGCGAGCGCCGGCGACGTGCTGGTGATCGCCGGCAAGGGCCACGAGCAGGGGCAGGAGTTCGCCGCCGGGCGCAAGCAGCCGTTCGACGACGTGACGGTCGCGCGAAAGGCCCTGCGCCTGCACGAGGCGCGCCTGCGCCAGGCCCACGCATGAAGGCGCGGGACGCCCAGAGCGTCGCCGAGGCCCACGCATGAAGGCGTGGGACGCCCAGAGCGTCGCCGAGGCCGCCGGCGCGACGGTGCATCGCTGGCCCGCAGCCGGGGCGGCGCGCGGCGGCCCAGCGGGCGTGGCGATCGACTCGCGCGCGGTGTCGGGAGGCGAGTTGTTCGTGGGCCTGCGCGGCGAGCGCGCCGATGGCGGCGAGCACGCGGCCGATGCGCTGGCGGCGGGCGCATGGGGCGTGCTCGTGAGCCCTGAGCATGCCGCCGCGTGCGAGACCGCGGGCGATGGCGGCGTGGTGCTCGTCCACGCGAGGCCCCTCGAGGGCCTGCAGGCGCTCGCGCGAGCCTGGCGGCGCGAGCTCGGAGCGCGCGGCGCGAAGGTCGTCGGGATCACCGGCTCGACCGGCAAGACCTCGACGAAGGACATCCTCGCAGCGCTCGCCGGGGCGCGGCGGCGCACCGCATCGAGCCCGCAGAACCTCAACACCGAGATCGGGCTCCCGCTGGCGTTGCTGGCGGCGCCGTCGGATACCGAGGTCGTGGTGCTCGAGATGGCGATGCGCGGCGTGGGGCAGATAGCCGAGCTGACGGCGATCGCCGAGCCGGACGTCGGCGTGATCGTGAACGTCGGGCCGGTGCACCTCGAGCTGCTCGGAACGATCGAGGCGATCGCCGCCGCCAAGGCGGAGCTGATCGCGGGACTGGCGCCGCGCAGCACGGTCGTCGTGCCCGCGGGCGAGCCGCTGCTCGCGCCCCATCTGCGCCCCGACCTGAACACCGTCACGTTCGGCGAGGGCGGCGACGTGGCGCTCGAGCAGGTGCGTCCCGACGGGGAGGTTGTGATCGGCGCGCACGGGCGGGAGATCGCCCTGCGGCCTTCCTTCGGCCAGGCACACAACCTGCGCAACCTGCTGGCGGCCGTCGCCGCGGCGCTGGCGCTCGGTATCGACCACTCGGAAATCGGCGAGGGGGGAGGCCTGCACGTGCGATTCTCGGCGCTGCGCGGAGAGCGGCTGACGCTCCCCGGCGGGGTGGTCGTGATCAACGACTGCTACAACGCCAACCCGATGTCCATGCGCTCGGCGATCGACGACCTGGCAAGCACGGCGCCCGCGCGGCGCGTGGCGGTGCTGGGCGACATGCTCGAGCTCGGCCCCGAGGCGCCGCGGCTGCACCGCGAGATCGGGCTGTATGCCGCCGAGCGTGGGGTCGACCTGCTCGTGACCGTCGGTCCGCTCGCGGCCGAGATGCGCTCGGAGTTCGCGGGCGAGTCCTACGCCGTCGCCGACGCAGGGGCCGCCGCGGAGCTGCTGCAGACTCTCTTGCATCGTGGCGACACGATGCTGGTGAAGGGCTCGCGCGGCGTTGGGCTCGAGCGCGTGACAGCGGCGCTCGACGCTTGGCGCGGGCAAGCAAACGAAGGCTCCGGCGCGCCCGCCGGGGCGTTCCGGCGGCGCTGATGGGGCGGATCCTGTTCGGTGGCACGGCGGCGTTGCTCATCTGCCTCTTCCTGAGCCCCAAGTTCATCGAGTTCCTGCGCGAGCGCGAGTTCGGCCAGCACATCCGCGAGGACGGCCCGGAGGGGCACCATCAGAAGGCCGGCACGCCGACGATGGGCGGCGTGATCATCTTCCTGGCGATCTCCGTGCCGTTCCTGATCCTGACCGACTACGACTGGCGGTCGGTGGGCGTGTTCGGGGCGATGATCGCGTGCGCGCTGCTCGGCTTCGCCGACGACTACACGAAGCTCGTCAAGCGCCGCTCGCTCGGCCTGCGGGCGCGGACGAAGCTGATCGTGACGATCGTCATCTCGCTCGGGCTGTGGTGGATCGCGCAGCACGAGGCGCATCTCGCGCCCACCCTGCGGCTGCGCTTCGTCGACTACCAGATCGACCTCGGGCCGTTCTACCCGCTGTTGATCTACTTCGTCGTGGCCGGCACCACGAGCGCGGTCAACCTGACCGACGGCCTCGACGGCCTGGCGGCGGGCTGTGCGGCGATCGTGCTGCTCGCCTACATCGGCATCACGTTCATCACAGGCGAGGACGACCTCGCGATGCTCGCCGGCTGCCTGGTCGGCGGGTGCATCGGCTTCCTGTGGTTCAACGCCTTCCCCGCGACTATCTTCATGGGCGACACCGGCTCGCTCGGGCTCGGCGGGGCGATCGCGGGGCTGGCCGTGATGACGAAGACCGAGCTGCTGCTCGTGCTGCTCGGCGGGATCTTCGTGATCGAGGCCTTGTCGGTTGCGATCCAGGTGATCTCCTTCCAGGCGACGCGCAAACGCGTGTTCCTGATGGCGCCGATCCACCACCATTTCGAGCTGCGCGCATGGTCGGAGACGAAGATCATCCTGCGCTTCTGGATCGTCGCCGCGATCTGCTGCGCGATCGGCTTCACGATCTATCGCCAGAGCATCAGCTGACGCGCGGCAAAATGGAGGCTTACCCCGGCCTGTGTCGAAGTCAGGCGGGATGCCATCAGCCGCAGCACGGCGCGTCGGTCCCGCCGAGGCACCTCGCCCCCTGGGCGGGGGCAAGCGCGGCCGGCGAAAGGCCGCCGCGGCCGCTCGCCAGCCGCTCGAGCATCGCATCCTGCTGACGGCGACGCTATGTCTGCTGGCGTTCGGCGCGGTGATGGTCTACAGCGCCTCCTCGGCGACCAGCCTGCTGCAGGGACGGGGCAACGGCAGCGGCTACCTCGTGAAGTACGTCTCCTACGGCGCGGTCGGCCTGGTCCTGATGCGCGTGCTCGCGCGCGACGGGGTCGCGAAAGTGCAGAGCTTCACCGCGCCGCTGCTGGCGCTGGCCTTCGTGCTGGTGATCGCCGTGCACATTCCGCATATCGGCGTGAGCGTCAACGGCGCGCGCCGCTGGCTCGGCCCGGGCCCGTTCCAGTTCCAGCCCTCTGAGCTGATGAAGCTCGCGCTCCTGCTGTACGCCGCCACGCTGCTCGCCAAGCGCCCGCAGCGGGTGCACGACCTGGGCGAGCTCGTCAAGCCGCTGCTCGTGGTCGTCGGCGCGGCCGTGCTGCTCGTCGTGACGCAACCGGACCTCGGCACGGCGATGGTCATCGCCTTCACGATCACCGCGCTGCTGATCGCGGCGGGCATCCCGCTGCGCAACCTGGCGATCGTCGGCGGCACGGCGTTCGCGGCGGTGATCCTCTACGCGCTCGTCAAACCGTACGCGCGCGCCCGCCTGACCTCCTTCCTGGACCCCTGGGCGCACGCTTCCAGCAGCGGCTTCCAGGCCGTCCAGGGCCAGATCGCGATCGGCTCCGGCGGGCTGTTCGGCGTCGGCCCGGGCGAGTCCGTGCAGAAGATCTTCTACCTGCCCGAGGCGCCGACGGACTTCATCCTCGCGGTGATCGGCGAGGAGCTGGGCGTCGTCGGCGTCTCGGCGCTGCTGTTCCTGTACGGGCTGATCGCGTATGCCGGGCTGCGCGCCGCAAAGGGCGCGCGCAGCCTGTACAGCGCCCTGATCGCCGTCGGCGTGACCTCGCTGATCGTCTCGCAGGCGCTGCTCAACGTGTTCGCCGTGCTCGGGCTCGCGCCGCTGACCGGCGTTCCCCTGCCGTTCGTCTCCTACGGCTCGAGCAGCCTGATCGTGATGCTCTCGGCGATGGGACTCTTGCTGAATGTCGCATCCGGCGGCACCGCGCACGTGCGCGCGGTGGCAACGCCGCGCAGGCGCTCTGCCGACGCCCGGGCGCGCGAACCGGCACGATTGGCCGGTGAGCGCAGCGACGAGCAGGATCGTGATCGCCGCCGGCGGGACCGCGGGGCACGTGGTGCCGGCCCTCGCGGTGGCCGACGCGCTGCGGGCTGAGGGCGCCGAGGTCGTCTTCATCGGCGCGCAGCGCGCCGAGGCGCAGCTCGTGCCCGACGCGGGCTTTCGGCTACACGCGCTCGCCGTCGAAGGACTCCG
>DATHGU010000324.1:0-6726 GCA_035317495.1 Solirubrobacteraceae bacterium | reverse complement strand
CTACCCCAACAGGCTCGCCGGCGAGCGTATACCGCTCGCAGGGCGGATCGTCGCGGTCGCCGACGTGTACGACGCGCTGACCCACGATCGCCCGTACAAGGCCGCCTGGCCGGTCGCCCAGGCGGTCGCCAAGATCCGCCGCTCGGCCGGCAGCCAGTTCAGACCTGCGCGTGGTCACCGCATTCCTCGCGATGCACGAGGACGCCAGCGTCGTCGCGCACGGCAACGGCCGCCGCCGGCCGGCGAGCGCGATCGTCCGTCGCGCTCCTCCGAGCACGCCGTCGGCTGAGCCTCCGCCGGGCAGCGTGCGCGCAGGGTGGACGCCCGCGCCGCGCATACCCTTCACGGTGTGAGCGTCCTCGAGCAGCTGCGCGACCGGATGGCCGAGCTCGCGGACCTGTCCGCGATGGAGATGCTCGCGGCCTGGGACCAGTTGGTGACGATGCCCAGCGAGGGCGCTCCCGCAAGGGCGCAGCAGATGGGCACGCTCGCGCGCCTGACACACGAGCGCGCCACGAGCGAGGAGCTTGGCGGCTGGCTGGACGAGCTCGACGCCCAGTGGCTCGACGAGCTGGACGGCGACGTCGTACGAATCGCGCGCCGCGACTACAAGCGCGCCCGTCGCGTGCCCAGCGAGCTCGCCGTCGAGCTCGCGCGCGCCAGCGCCGCGGGCCAGGAGAGCTGGGCCGGCGCGCGCGCCAACGATGACTTCGCCGCCTTCGCGCCCGCGCTGCAGCGCAACGTAGAGCTCGCGCGAGCATACGGCGAGTGCCTCTCCGACGAGGGTCAGAGCCCCTACGACGCGCTGTTGGGCGACTTCGACTTCGGGCTCGACAAGGTCGAGCTGCGCCGCCTGTTCGCGGCGCTCGTCGAGGCGCTGCCGCCGCTCGTGGCCGACGCGCGGATCCGCTCCCCGCGCCGCCCGCTCGACGTCCCCGCGTCCGCCCAGCAGGTTGCGGTAGCGCGCACCCTGCGGCGCATCGGCGTCGATCCGGCGAGCTGGCGGGTCGACGTCTCCGCCCACCCCTTCACGGCGTGGGTGAGCCGCCGCGACAGCCGCCTGACGACGCGCTACGGCGACGGTGAGGTCGAGTCGCTGCTCAGCTCGCTGCACGAGTACGGTCACGCTCTCTACGAGCGCCAGGTCGACGCGGCGCTCGAGCGCACCAACCTCGGGCGCGGGACCTCCATGTCGATCCACGAGTCCCAGAGCAAGCTCTGGGAGAATCACGTCGCGCGCAGCCGCCCGTTCGCCGCGGTGCTGGCGGCCGAGCTGCATGCCGGCGGGTTCTCGGTCACGCCCACCGAGCTGCACGCCACGCTCGTCGGCGTCGAACCCTCCCTGATCCGCGTGTCCGCCGACCCGCTCACCTACCCGCTGCACATAATCGTGCGCTTCGAGCTCGAGCTGGCGCTCGTCGAAGGCGATCTTGCCGTCGCCGACCTGCCGGCCGCGTGGCGCGAGGGCATGCGTCGCCTGCTGGGCGTCGAGGTGCCCTCCGACGCGCTCGGCAGCCTGCAGGACGTGCACTGGGGTGCAGGCAACTTCGGCTACTTCCCCAGCTACGCGCTCGGCTGCCTGATCGCCGCGCAGCTATGGGAGGCGCTCGAGGGCGAGCTCGGATCGCGCGACGAGGACCTGCGCCGCGGCGACGTCGCCCCGATCCAGCGCTGGCTCGCCGAGCGCGTTCATCGCCACGGCCGGCGGCTGGACACGATCCCGCTCGTCGAGCGGGCGACCGGAGCGGGCCTGCAGGTCGAGCCGTTCCTGCGCTACGTCGCGCCGCTCGCCGGGCGTTGAGCGAGCCGCGCCGCTCGCCCCGCGCCGCACCCGCCGCGTCGCTGCTGCTACCGTGCGTGGCTCAGGTTGGGCGATCCGCCCGACGAAGTAGTGCCAGCGCTCGTAGCCCTTGCCTCACAGCAATCTCCGCGTTCGCAGCACATACACAACGCAGGAGGTTATGAATATGCCTACAGGAACCGTCAAGTGGTTCAGCGACGACAAGGGATTCGGGTTCATCACGCCCGATGACCAGTCCAAGGACCTGTTCGTGCATCACAGCGCGATCGTCGGCGAGGGCTATCGCTCGCTCGCCGAGGGCGCCAAGGTTTCCTACGACTCCGAAGCCGGAGACAAGGGACCGAAGGCGATCAACGTCCAGGCGTCCTAGTCGACGTCCGGGCCGCCGTGCAGGCGGCCTCGAGCTCGTCGCGCCCGTCCGCCCTCAGCGGTTGACGGGCGCAAGAGGCATTTAGTCTCGGTTTAGTTTTCGTTCGGGCTGGGTACGTTGAGTACCGGCTATGCCCGGAGGGGAGATGACCGCGGCGTCAAGCCGCGCGGCGGGGTTGGGTGCGGGTGTGACCGCGCGGCACCCCGCGCGCGGGAGACTGCTCGCGTCAGCGAGCGCTCGGCTCGGATGTGTTGCGGCGCTTGCACTGCTGTGGGCCCTAGCGAGCCCGCACACCGCCGCCGCCGCGACGTGCACGAGCGCGATCAGCGGCCCCAACGATCCCAGCTTCGCGGGCGCCGAGCGCAACTTCCCGAGCCCCTCGACGTGGAACTCCGAGCAGTGGCCGCTGTTCGACTGCATGCCGCAGACGGCGCCGGTCGCCAGCGACCCGGAGGGGGCCGCCGGCATGAGCGTCAACCGCGCATGGGCCGCCTACGGCATGGGCCACGTGATCGTCGCCTACATGGAGGGCGGCGTGAACTGGAAGCGCAGCGATGCAAACGACCTGCGCGATCAGTCCTACCTCAACACGGGCGAGCTGCCCTATCCGCAGGACGCCTCGGCTCAGGCGCACGGTACGTATGACCTCAACGGCGACGGCATCGTCAACGTCGAGGACTACGCCAAAGACTCCCGCGTGGGGCGGGCCAACCCGCAGGCCGGCGGGATCACGCCGGAGGACCTGATCATCGCGTTCGGGCGCTGCCAGATCCTCAGCCACCTGATCGCCAAGTGCCCCAAGACGGGCAGCTTCGACAACGACGGCAACGGCTACCCCAACGACATCTCCGGCTGGAACTTCCATCGCGACACGAACGACCCGCAGACCGACAACACGATCTACGGCCACGCCAACGGCGAGTCGCGGAACCTGCTTGCGACCGCCAACAACAACTTCGCCGGTGCCGGCGTGTGCCCGGGCTGCCGCCTCTTGTCGGTGAAGATGGGCGACGAGGCGATCGACCGGCCCGACCGGGTCGCCGAGGCGATCGTGTTCGCCGTCGATGCGGGCGCGAAGGTGATCGACGTGACGAGCGCCGCGCTCGGACAGACGCCTTCGATGCTCGGCGCGGTCCAGTACGCCTATCGGCACGGCGTCGTGCTCGCCTGGGCCTCGAACGACTTCGAGTCGGCCGACCACACCGAGGGCATGCGCTTCCCGCACGTTTGGCCCGGCAACTCGGTGGTCTCCGACCAATCCAACCGCGGCGGCACCTCGCTGCCCAACGATCTGACCGCGACGACCTTCCGCTCGCGCTCCTCGCTGACCTCCTACGGCGCGCATGCGCTGTTCAGCGTGCCGACGACCGACGGGTCGACCTCGGCCGCGATCCCGACGACAGCCGGCGTCGGGGCGCTCGTCTCCTCCGCGGGCGAGGATGCCGCGGCGGCGAACCAGATCAACGGGCCGCTCGACGCCAACGAGGTCTTCCAGGTGACGCGCGCGAGCTCGAGCGAGATCGAAGCGACTCCGTGCCCGACCTGCTTCCCCGGTCTCACGGGCGCGGAGTGGAATGTGCAGTACGGCTACGGGCGCCCCAACGTGTTCAAGTCGATGCAGGCGGTTCACCAAGGCGACATCCCGCCGAGCGCAGACATCACGGCGCCGGAATGGTACGACGAGATCGATCCGACGCAGCAGTCGACTGTTGCCGTAAGCGCCGACGTGGCCGCTCGCCGCTCGCCGTCCTACGGTTGGGAACTGCAGTACGCCCCCGGCCCCGAGCCTGTCGACAGCCAGTTCAAAACGATCGCCTCGGGAACGGGCGCGGCGCCGCAGTCGGTCAACGGCTCGATCGACGTAAGTCAGATCCCCGAAAGCTTCTGGGCGGGCGCATACAGCGCGCCAACCGCCGATCGGCTGTCGATCGAGCGCTACGACGTCACGGTTCGCGTGCGCGTGACCGATGCCTCGGGGCGCCTCGGCGAGGACCGTCGGGTGTTCCAGCTTCGCCACGACCCCGACGAAGTCCAGGCGCTGCACAAGAACCTCGGCACCTCGATCGAGTCCTCGCCGACGCTCTCGGACATCGAGGGACGTGGCGCGCTGGACGTACTCGTGGCGGGCTCCGACGGCACCGTGCACGCCTACCGCCCGGACGGCTCAGAGGCGCCCGGCTGGCCGGTGCAGACGAGGCTCGCACGCGGGGTCGATCCGAAATACAGATACAACTACCTCGGCGACCCGGCCTGGACATCGGGGCAGATCCCTCAGCCGCACGAACCGATCGTCGCGCCGCTGGCGGTCGGCGACCTGTTCGGCAACGGCGCGCAGGAGGTCGTCACGACGGGCGAGGACGGGCGCGTGTACGCGTGGGACCGCAAAGGCCATCTGCTGAAAGGCTTCCCTGTCGAAACCGACCGGCAGTACCAGCGCATGTCGGTACCGCCGGAAGAGGCCGACTACGTGCGTCATCGTTCGACCGGCAACGTCGGCGGCGCCGCGCTCGGCGACCTGCAGGGCGACGGGAAGCTCGACATCGTGATCGGCGGCTGGGACGGCCATGTGTACGCCTGGCAGCCGAGCGGCGCGTCGGTGCCAGGCTGGCCCGTGTCGACCGATGCGCCCAACCCGCTCCCGACGCCGGGGGCATGCGGGACAGGTGCGGTCACCTGCCAGTATGCGCGCGACTACAAGATCGCCACGACGCCGACGCTCGTGGACGTCGACGGCGACGGGCATCCGGATGTCGTCGTCGCGATGCAGGACACGACGTTCGGCTCGACCGATCCGGCGAGCGGCGCTCCCGTGTACGGCTTCGTCGAGGGCTATTCCTCGCAGGGCAACAACCATGCCGGCGGCGCGCGACTGCCGAACTTCCCGGTCGCGGTCCCGGCCGCCGAGCAGGGTTACGGCACTGCCCAGGACTTCATCACCGAGGGCGTCCAGACGCCCGTCGCCTACGAAGGCGCGACCGGTCCGCAACTGGTCGCCAACCCCGGCCTGTTCCTCTCGCAGACGATCGACCTGCGCGACGGGTCGATGCACGCGCAGACTCCCGGCACGATTCCGCCCGACAGCGGAAACCCGGTCGTGAACCCCGCCTCCGCGCTCGTCCACTTCACGACGACGGCCTCGATCGGCAAGCTCGGGCCGGAGGGCGCGCTGACGGCGGTCCAGGCGAGCTCCGCCGTGAGCGACATCGTGACCGGGATCGTCGAGACGCCGGGCCTGGGCGTCCGCGTGCGCTCGGCGATCGAGGCCTGGAACCCGGAAACCGGCGCCAACCTTGCGCAGTATACGCAGCCGCTTCAGGGGCTCGCGTTCCTCGCCGCGCCGGCGCTTGCCGACGTCTCCGGGTCCGGTAGACCGGACATCGTGATCGGCGCGGACTCCGGGGCGCTGCAGGCGTGGGACGGCACGAGCGGTCAGCCGGTCGCCGGCTGGCCCAAGTGGACGGGCGGCTGGAGCCTGTTCACGCCCGCTGTCGGCGACCTGCTCGGCAACGGCACGAACACGGTCGTAGTCGGCCTGCGCGAGGGCTGGCTGCACGCCTACAAGACTCCGGGCCTGGCGACTGCCAACCACGACGCCTGGCACTGGCACCAGAACGACCGCAACACCGGCCATTACGGCGACGACACGCGCCCGCCGATGACGCCCGCCTCGCTGCGCTTCACCGCTCCCGGCACGATCTGCTGGAGCGCACCCGGAGATGACTGGAACGTCGGCACGGCGGCCAGCTACGAACTGCGCGAGTTCTCGACCAAACCGACGCCCGAGACGTTCGCCGGCGGCGCGCCGCTCGCCGGCGCGCCGCCGCCGGCGTCCGCCGGCACGCAGCAGTGCGCGACGATCACGACGACCGCCGCCTACGTCGGCCTGCGCGCGATCGATTCCGCCGGCAACATCTCCTATCCGGCAGCTGCGCGCGTAAAAACGCGCTTCCCGATACCCTGAGCGGTCCGCAGCCGGCCACAGCCAGACGCGCCCCGCCGGCACGGCCCGACGCGAGTCCAGTGCTGCTCTAATCGTGGCTGTTCATGTACGAGACCGATGAGGACGCCGAGCTGACCGACCTGGTCCATCTCGGGCGCCCGCGGGTGCTCGGCGCCTGGCGGGTGGGCGATGTGCTGATCGACCCTGGACCGAGCAGCTGCCTGGAGCGCCTGCTGCCGCTGCTCGAGCGCCACCCGCCGCGCGTGCTCGCCCTGACGCACATCCATCTCGACCACGCCGGCGCAAGCGGCTCGCTGGCACGGCGCTTTCCCGACGCCGAGGTTTGGGTGCACGAGCGCGGCGCCCCGCACCTGATCGACCCGAGCAGGCTGCTCGCCAGCGCCACGCGCCTGTACGGCGAGGACATGCAGCGATTGTGGGGCGAGGTCCTGCCGGTGCCCGCCGAGCGCATCAGGGTCCTGCACGGCGGCGAGCAGCTCGGGCGCTTCAGCGTTGCCTACACGCCGGGCCACGCCTCCCATCACATCTCCTACCTGCATGAGCCGACGCGCCGGGCGTTCACCGGCGATGTGGCGGGCGTTCGCATCGGCGGCG
>DATHGU010000323.1:0-2861 GCA_035317495.1 Solirubrobacteraceae bacterium | reverse complement strand
GTACGTCAAGGACCCGTCGATCTATTTTTTTAATTCCGATGATGTCGATCGCGAGCCCTACATGGCGCCCGGCCTCGTCACAGCGGACAAGGCCGCAAAGGGCAAGCTGCCGACGGACGTTTGGTGGCATACGATCGTCCCCACGAACGGCGCCGAGAAGACCGGCTATCCCACGCAGAAGCCCGAGGGCATCGTGCGCCGCATGCTGCAGGCATCCACGCGCCCCGGCGACTGGTGCCTGGACTTCTTCGCGGGCAGCGGCACGCTCGGCGCGGTCGCCGCGCAGCTCGGCCGTCGCTATGTGCTGATCGACTCCAATCCGGAGGCCGTGCGGGTGATGCGCGCGCGCCTCGGCGACGTCCCCGCAACCGCGGCCGGAGCATCATGAGCGAGCACCCGGTCAGGCTGGTCGTCGGCGACGACCTGGTGCGCGATCGCCTGACGGTGTTCTTTCGCTGGCTGCTGTCGATTCCGCACTTCATCTGGCTCGCGCTGTGGAGCTTCGTCGCGCTGTTCGCCGCGATCGCCAACTGGATCGCCACGCTCGCGCTCGGCCGCTCGCCGAGCGCGCTTCATCGTTTCCTCGCCGCGTACGTCAAATTCGTGACGCAGTTCTACGCCTACCTGCACCTCGCCGCCAATCCGTATCCGCCGTTCAAAGGACAGGCCGGCTATCCGATCGACGTCGCGATCGAGCCGCCCGCCAGACAAGGTCGTTTGAGCGTCGCCTTGCGCGGCATCCTGTTCCTCCCGGCTGTGCTGCTGCTCGCCACGCTCGTTGGCGGGCCGAGCGTCGGCTTCAGCTCGCGCCGGTATTCGAGCTTCACCTCAGACGTGGGGCTGCTGCACGTCGTCGGTCTGCTCGGCTGGTTCGCGATCATGGCGCGCGGGCGGATGCCGAGGGGGCTGCGCGACGCGGCGGCCTACTCGATCTCCTACGGAGCCCAGTTCTGGGCGTATGCGTTGCTGCTCACCGATCGCTACCCAAACAGCGATCCGGTGGCCGCGCTCGCAGATCTTCCCGTGCGCGACGATCCAATCCGCCTCGAGCTCGACGACGAGCTCCGTCGCAGCCGGTTGACGGTGCTCTTCCGGCTGCTGCTCGCCATTCCCCATCTGATCTGGTTGGCGCTGTGGGGCGTCGTCGTCCTGCCGTCCGCGCTCGTGAGCTGGTTCGCGACGCTCCTCACGGGGCGCTCGCCGGCCGCGCTCCACCGCTTCCTGGCCGCCTATCTGCGATACGAGTTCCACGTCCTTGCCTTCCTCTATCTCGCCGCCAACCCGTTCCCTGGATTCGTCGGGCGCGCCGGCAGCTATCCGTTCGAAATCGTCCTCGCCGACCGCGCGGGGCAGAACCGCTGGAAGGTCGGCTTCCGTGCGATCCTCGCGATCCCCGCGCTGATCCTTTCCAGCGCCTATGGCAGCCTGGTCGCGTCCGCCGCGCTGCTCGGCTGGTTCGCCGGACTCGCCACGGCGAAAATGCCACGCGGACTGCGCAACGCGGCGGCGCTCGCGCTGCGCTACCACGCGCAGACGACCGGCTATCTGCTGCTCCTGACGGACTCCTATCCCTACAGCGGGCCCAGCCTGAACGCGACGGCCGCAACGACTGCGCCCGCGCCACTCGAGCCCCCGCCACTCGAGCCCGTGCCGTTCCAGCCGCCGCCCCAGCCGCCGCTTCCGCCCGCGCCTGGTCTCTCGGCGCCGCCGCCCTCATCGGCATCCTGAAGAACCGCCGATGCTCGCCGCACGCGATCGATGGGGACGGATCGCGGCAAGGCCGGGCCTGGCGCTAGCCAGCCTGCTCGCGCTGCTCGTCCTCGCCGCCTTGTGGGCGTGGGCGGCGCACGAGCTGTGGCGCTCGACCGTGCCCGGGGCCCTGCGGCTCCCGCACGTCGACCCGCGCAGCTACTTCACGCGCTCCTTCCTGGAGCGCAGCTCCTCATACCAACGCTTCCTCGAGATCGACGCGCTGCTCGGACAGCTGACGCTGCTCGCGGTGCTCGCCGCGTATGCGCGTCACGGACATCGGCTGATGCGCGAGTCCGCCGCGGGGCGCATCGGCACCGGCATGATGCTCGGGATGCTCGGCTTCGCGGTCGTGTGGCTCGCGGAGCTGCCCTTCGCGCTGGCCTCGGAGTGGTGGCAGCGCCGCCACGGCGTCTCTCACCAGGGCTACGTGACATCGATCGTCGAAAGCTTCCTGTCGCTCGGCGGCAAGTTCGTGTTCGTGTCCTTCGCGCTGCTCGTCGCGATGGGGCTCGCCGGCGTGCTGCGCCGCTGGTGGTGGGCGGTCGCCGCACCCGTGTTCGTCGGGCTGGCGCTGCTCTCGACGTTCCTCGGCGTCTACCTGATCCCCAACAAGCACCCGCTCCGCAACCCCGCGACGGCCGCCGACCTGAGCGCGCTGGCGCGCAGCGAGGGCGTGCCCGGCACCAGGGCCGACGTGCAGGACGTGGCCCGCTACACGACCGCCCCCAACGCCGAGTCGGTCGGCTTCGGCTCGACGCGTCGCGTGATCCTGTGGGACACGCTGCTCGACGGGCGCTTCACCCGCAGCCAGATCCGAGCGGTGACGGCCCACGAGCTCGGCCATCTCGCGCACCATCACACGCTCAAGCGCGTCGGCTGGCTGGCGCTCTTCCTGCTGCCCGCCGTCGCGCTCGTCGCGCTGCTAACCGGCCGCCGCGGCGGGCTCGCGCGGCCCGAGGCCGTGCCGCTGGCGCTGTTCGTGTTCGTCGCGCTTCAGCTGCTCACGACGCCGCTCTTCAACGTCGTCTCGCGCCACGAGGAGGCCGAGGCCGACTGGTCCTCGCTCGAGGCAACCCACGACCCGACCGCCGCTCGCGAGCTGTTCCGCC
>DATHGU010000322.1:0-5935 GCA_035317495.1 Solirubrobacteraceae bacterium | reverse complement strand
CGGCGGAGCAACTGTGGGAGCTCTCGCTGGGCCGATCGCGCGCGCGTCGCCGCGCCGCCGAGCTGCGCTTCGTACCGGCGAGCTCGCGCGCCAAGCGAGTCTCGCTCGGTGCCCTGGCGGCGCTGAGCGTCGGGCCGACCGCCGGCCTGGCCGAGGGACAGGCAGTCGCCGCCACGAGCGGCGAACCGCCGACGACGACCGAACACGGCATCTCGCTTAGCTCAGAAAGCCAGGGCCGGCAGGTGGAACTGCTGCAGGAAGCGCTCGGCATCGTCGTGGACGGGATCTACGGCCCCGAAACAGAGGGAGCCGTACGCTCGTTCCAGGCCAGCAGGGGTCTCACCGTCGACGGGATCGCGGGCCCGGAAACGACCGCGGCGCTACGTTCGAACGCCTCCGCGCGTGCCTCGGCCGCCGGAGTGCGCCGCGATGCCCTCAACTTCACCCCCTCTGAAGAAGGCGAATCGAGCAGCGGCGATGCGGTCTCGCGGCTGCAGAACGCGCTGCACCTGAGCGCCGACGGCGTGTTCGGGCCGGAAACCGAGGCGGCGATCCGCCGGCTGCAGGCGCGCCACGGGCTGAGCGTCGACGGCGTCGTCGGCCCGGCCACCTGGGGCGTGCTGGGAATCACAAGCGAGGAAACGCTGACGCCGCCGGCTTCGGCCGTCTCCGCCTCGCGTCACGTCTCGCATCACCATCGCCACGCAGGCACGACTGCGACCGTCGCCAACACCAGCGAACCCTCCGAAGGCGCAGAAGGCTCCAGCGGCGGTGACCCGGTGAAGCGCCTGCAGTCGGCGCTTCACCTGCAGGCCGATGGCACGTTCGGCCCCGAAACCGAGGCGGCGGTCCGCCGCCTGCAGGCGCGCCACGGACTGACCGTGGACGGCGTGGTCGGCCCAGCCACGTGGGGCGTGCTCGGCATCAACAGCCAGAGCACCCTTAAACCGCCCCACTCGGCACTCACGCATAGCAGCTCATCCAGCCACGAATCCTCGAGCAGCTCGACCGGCGAAAGCTCCGGCGTCGTCGCGCGGGTGATCGCAGCCGCAGACGAAATCGCCACCAGGCCGTACGTGTACGGCGGCGGCCACGGGTCCTTCCAGTCATCCGGCTATGACTGCTCGGGCTCGGTCTCCTACGCGCTGCACGGCGGAGGCCTGCTCAGCTCACCTGAGGACTCCTCCGAACTGGAGTCCTACGGCGAAGCCGGGCCGGGCAGGCACATCACGATCTACGCCAACTCCGGGCACGCCTTCATGGTCGTCGACGGCAAACGCTTCGACACCTCGATGGAGGAAAACGGGTCGCGCTGGTCGGGCGCGATGCGGTCGAGCGACGGCTACGTCGTGCGCCACCCCGCGGGCCTGTAGCCCGCGCGTAGCACTGCCAGGGCACTCGACCGGGGCCCGCCGGCCGGTCGAGTGCTCCTGTCCATCGGCGAGCCGGCCATGCGGTCGGCCGCCACACGCCGAAGCGAGCTCCTGGCCGGGTCGCCCTCCTCGCCCGCGAGTCTCGTCCCAAGCCCGCCCTAGCTTGCCTGCCTCCGACGAAGAGACGCAGCGAGGAGCTCAGAAGCGATGCTTGCGCGGGCACACACGTTCACTATCGATGGTCTGCAGACACGGCATGTAACGGTCGAGATCGACATCCGGGCCGGATTGCCGGCCTTCACGATCGTCGGGCTGGCCGATGCGGCCGTGCGCGAGGCGCGCGAGCGGGTCCGCGCGGCGATCCTCAACTCGGGCTTTGAGTTTCCCGGCAGGCGGATCACCGCGAACCTCGCGCCGGGTGACGTGCCGAAGGTCGGCCCCGCTCTGGATCTCGCGCTGGCGTGCGCAGTGCTGGCGGCCAGCAATCAGCTTCCGCGCGAGCGGCTCGACAGCCACGCGCTGTTCGGCGAGCTCGCCCTTGACGGTCGAACGCGAGGCTGCCGCGGAACGCTCGCCGTGGCCGAGGGGACGCGCCAGGCAGGGCTGCGAACGCTGGTGCTGGCGGGCGAGCGGGCGCGCGAGGCGCAGCTCGTCGAGGGGATCGAGGTGGCAGTCGCCGAGAGTCTCGCGAGCGCGGCGCGCGTGCTAGGCGGCGGTGCCCCCGATGCCGTGCCAAGCCTCGCGCCGCGGGGCTCGCGGGGAAGCTCGACGATCGGTCCCGACCTGTGCGACGTGCGCGGTCAGCAGCACGCCGCGCGGGCGCTTGTGATCGCCGCCGCGGGCGGGCACAACTGCCTGCTGAGCGGCCCTCCGGGGACGGGCAAGTCGATGCTCGCGGGGCGCCTGCCCTCGATCCTTCCACCGCTAGGCCGCGCCGAGGCGATCGAGGTCACGCGAATCCACAGCATCGCCGGCGCGCTCGCAGGTGAGCTGGCCGTCGATCGGCCGTTCCGCGCGCCCCACCACTCGATCACGACGGCCGGCCTGGTGGGCGGCGCGCGGCGCGGCTGGATGGGCGAGGTCGTGCTCGCCCACAACGGCGTGCTGTTCCTGGACGAGCTGTCGGAGTTCACCCGTCCGGCACTGGAGGCGCTACGCCAGCCACTGGAGGAGCGGCGTATCGCGATCGTCAGGGCGCACCACTCGGCCATCTACCCGGCGCGCTTCATGCTGCTCGCTGCCACGAACCCGTGTCCGTGCGGCTACGCGGGCGCCGGCGAGCGCTGCGCCTGCAGCGAGGCGGAGCTCGCGCGCCATCGCCGCCGCCTGAGCGGTCCGCTGCTCGACCGCATCGACGTGCTCGCGCGACTCGACCACGGCGTGGCGCACGACCTCGGCGCGCCGCCACTGATGAGCTCTGCGCGGGCGCGCGAGCGAGTGCTCGCGGCGCGCGAACGTCAGGCCCAGCGGCTGAGCGACGATGGAGTAACGGTCAACGCGGAGATGGACGCGCGAATGCTGTCCCGCCACGCGGCGCTCCAGGAGAGCAGCGAGGTGATGCTGAACAAGGCGCGCGAGCGAGGCATGCTGAGCGCCCGCGGGCAGCACCGCGTGCTGCGCGTGGCGCGCACGATCGCCGACCTGAACGGGAACGAGCGGATCGGCGCGCGCGACCTCGGCACGGCGATCGCCCTGCGCCCCGACGCGAGCCTCGCCGAGAGCCGGGCGGCGTGATGGCGGCGGACGTGGACGACGGGGCTTCGCGCGCATGCGCGCAATGCCTGCGCCGCAGCTGGCTGTTGGCAGAGCTGAGCGCAGTGCTGGACTACAGCTGCCGCGCCGACGGGCGGCTGGTGGAGCTGCTCGCGCTGGACGACGAGCAGCTGATGCTGGCGATCGGCGGTCGCCGGCGCGAGGAGCTCAAACGTCGACATGCCGACTTCGCCACCGGCGAGCTTCGCAGCGTGGCGGGGGTCGCGGAGCTTTGCCGGCACGACCGCCGCTACCCGCGCGCCCTGTGCCGCAGCGACGCGCCCCCGCTTCTGCACGTGGGCGGCGGCGTCGAGCGACTGGGCCGGCTGGCTGCGGGGCCGGTCGTCGCGATGCTCGGCAGCAGACGGGCCACCGACTACGGACTTGAGATGGCGAGCAGCCTCGCGCGGGGGCTGGCGGCGAGCGGCGTGACCGTCGCGAGCGAGCTGTGCGACGGAATCGCGCTCGCCTCGCAGCAGGGCGCGCTGCAGGTCGACGGGGCGACCGTGACCGTCATGCCCGGAGGCATCGACGTGGCCGCGAGCGGCCGGCGGCGGCCGCTGTGTGAGCGCCTGCGGCGTAGCGGCTGCGTTGTCAGCGAGCTCCCGTGCGGCGTCCCGGCGCGGCGCTGGGGCACGGCGGCGGCGCAGCGGACGATCGTCGCGATGGCCGCCGTGACGGTCATCGTCGAGGCCGAGGACAGCCCGCGCGAGCTGGCCGCAGCACGCATCGCGCGGGCCCTCGGAAGGCCGCTCGCGGCAGTGCCGGGCCGTGTCACCTCGCCGTTGTCCGGCGGTAGCCATGCGCTGCTGTTGCAGGGCGCGCGTCTGATCAGGGGAGCGGCCGACGTGCTCGATCTGCTCTACGGCGCGAGGCGCGCGGCATGCGCCCCGGAAGCCGCGGCGAGCCCATGGGCCGAGCTGACCCCGAGACTCAAGGCGACGCTCGAGAAGGTTGGCGCGGGAATGGATACGCCGGGCAAGCTGATCGGCGAGCACGACGACCGCGGCGAGCTCCTGCTGGCCCTCAGCGAGCTTGAGCTGATGGGTCTGCTGGCGCGAGGCCACGGGGGGCGATACCTGCCGCGCGATCCGCCGCCGCCGGCGGCGTGTCCGCCGCTGGTCGAGCGCGCGCACCGGCGGTCGATCGGACGGATCGCCACAAGCGGCCGATGAAGGAGGCACGAGCGGCTGCGTCAGACTGGCTGCATGCTTACGGCCTTCGGCGTGACAGCTTTGACGTTCATGCTCGTCATGTACGCGCTCGAGCCTCGGAGCCCGCGATTCATCGTCGCGTTCGCAGTTGGCTGCCTGCTCTCGAGCGCCTACGGCTTCCTCGCCGGGACCTGGCCGTTCGGCGTCGTCGAGGCGATCTGGGCGGTCATCGCATTGCGGCGATACCGGAGCCGGGCGCTCGCGCGATGAGCGCCACGACGGAGGCGACGATCACATGTCGGCTCTGCGGCGCTCGGGCGCGCGAGACGATGCCCGAAAATGGGCGAGACTTGGCCGTTGAGGCCAGGGAGGTGAACGCTTATTTCTAACCAGAACGTGAGCTGTGGCGCAGCTGTGTCGAACCCGTTCTGGGGCGGTTGAGCAACAGTGGAAAGGAGAAAAAGCCAGGTCCTCGCGCTCCGCGATCCGCTCGGTTAGGGTGGACGTATGGTCGCGCTTGCCACCCGCCGCCACGGCACCGGCCCGCCCGTCGTGCTGATTCACGGCGGGTTGGAGGACGGAGCGCAGACGTGGCCGGAGCAGATGATCCTCGCCGAGAGCTGGACGCTTCACGTGCCCGATCGGGTGGGTTATGGCGCGAGCGCGGGATTGAGCACCGGCGAGGACTTCGACCTCGACGCTGAACTCCTGGCCCCCCATTGCCCGAGGGCGCGCATATCGTCGGTCACTCGTCCGGCGCGTTGGCCGCTATGTTCACCGCCGCACGCCGCCCGCAAGCCGTGGCCTCGCTCGCTCTCATCGAGCCACCCCCTTCCACGTGACGCCCGCCGCGCGCGAGCTTGCCGATGCCTCCGAGGCCCTCTTCAACGCCGACTTGGAGCCGGTGGCCTTCCTGCGGCGCTTCTTCGAGACCTTCGCCGATGAGTCGCCGCCCGACGAGGTGCTCGAGGCTCTTGTCGGTCCGGCCAAGGTCTGGCGCGCGTTCGTGTGACGCCCGTGGCAGGTGGACCTCCCGCTGTTGAAATGGCCAAAGGCGATGGACCTGTACATGTGGAGCCTGTACGTCGACAGGCGTCAGAACGTCCACCCTGCGTTGCCGTTCGGAGCGAAGCGACGGGGCAGTTGGTAGAAGGCGCGAACGCGCGAAGAACCGTGCGGGGCGTCGTCAGCGAAGGCCGAGTTGGTCAACGAGGCGGCGCTGTCGGCTCGCGACCGTATCGTCGGCTTCGTGGTTCGACTGCGCTCGAATAGGATCCGTGTCCTGTCCGGGGCGACGCCTACCTACGATCGCATCGGCCTCAGCTACAGCGAGGTCCGGCGAGCCGACCCGCGCTTTGAGGCGGCGATATGGGAAGCGCTCGGTGACGCGAAGAGCGTCCTCAATGTTGGTGCGGGAGCCGGTTCCTATGAGCCGAAGGATCGCGAGGTCATCGCAGTCGAGCCATCTCCGGTGATGCTCGCCCAGCGCCCACCGGATGCCGCCCGCGCAATCCAGGGAGTCGCCGAGTCCCTTCCGCTTGAGGACAAGAGCGTCGACGCGACGATGGGCGTCTTCACGATGCAGCACTGGGATGACGTCGACCACGGGCTCACTGAGGTTCTCCGCGTCACCCGCAAGCGGATCGCCTTCCTCAC
>DATHGU010000321.1:0-3557 GCA_035317495.1 Solirubrobacteraceae bacterium | reverse complement strand
ACCCCCGGGCGAGCTCGGCGCCGGCGAGCTGTGGAGCGTCGAAGGCTCGGCGATCGGCGGAGTCAAATCGCTCAACGCCATGAAACTGATCGAGCGGCTGCTGTTCAAGGCCAAAGCGGGCAAACAGATCCCCGAACGCTTCGAAGCGGGACTCAAAGACACGCTCCTCGCCACGCGCACGCAAGGCGCGAGCCAGAAAGCCGAACAGGCCGGGCTCACGCTGAAAGGCGAACGCTCCACGATCGCGAGCAAAGGCGAAGAAAAGCTGGAGATCAAAGCGAAGATCTAGCGCATGCCGCGCAGCGCGCGCCGCCGGTTAGCATGCCGCGCATGATCGTGGACGCCTGGATGCAGCATCCGACACCGCGATTTCTGGAGCAGGAGATGTTCAGCTCGCTGCGCCGCTGGACCGGGCAGGAGCTGCCCGCGCAGGAGATCCCGATCGAGACGACCGTCGAGGCGATGTGCCGCTCGGATGTCGGCTTCGGGCTGCTGAGCGCGTGGAGCGCGCCGCGCCAGCCCCCGCCGATCTCCAACGAGGAGGTCGCCGGGTGGGTGAACGCGCATCCCGAGCGCTTCGCGGGCCTGGCGGCGGTCGATCTGGACCGGCCGGTGCAGGCCGTCGCGGAGCTTCGTCGCTGCGTCGGCGAGCTCGGCTTCAAGGGCCTGCGCGTGATTCCCTGGTTGTGGGAAGCGCCCCCGACCGACCGTCGCTACTACCCGCTGTTCGTAGCCTGCGCCGAGCTCGGCGTGCCGTTCTGCACGCAGGTCGGACACACCGGACCTCTGCGCGCGTCGGAGGTCGGCCGCCCGATCCCGTACATCGACCAGGTGGCGTTGGACTTCCCCGAGCTGACGATCGTGTGCGGGCACGTCGGCTACCCGTGGACCGAGGAGATGGTCTCGCTCGCGCGCAAGTACGAGAACGTCTACATCGACACGTCCGCGTATACAAGCCGGCGCCTACCGACCGAGCTCGTCGGCTACATGCGCAGTCGCGGCGGGCGGCGCAAGGTGCTGTTCGGCACCAACTACCCGATGATCATGCCCGAACGAGCGCTCGAGCACCTCGACACGCTCGAGCTCGACTCCGAGACGCGCGAGCTCTACCTCGCGGGCAACGCGAAGCGCGTCTTCGACCTGCCCGTCGCCGCGCGCTAGCGTCAGTCGGCGATCGCTCGGCGCCAGCCACCCGCACCACGCGCGTCGTCGGCCACGAGATTGCTCGGGACGAGCTGGAGGATCGGGATGACGCGCCCGACGCGGGCCGCGCTCACTCGGTAGGCGGCGAACGCCGGGAAGACGCGGTCGGCCAGCTCCCACAGCCTGGCGCGTGAGGCCTCGTCCTCGATGACTTCGGCGCGGAAGGGCTGGCCGCCCAGCAGGACGTCGGGGTTCGCGCGCGCGTTGTAGAACCACGAAGGATTGTCGGGGCGGCCAGCCTGTGAAGCAAAGATCGTCACCCGGGCGCCGTCGTGGAAATAGATGACGGCGTTGCGGCGGACGATGCCCGTGCGCGCACCGCGCGTCTGCAGGAGAGCCGTCGGGAGCAAGAGCCCCGTGCCGACGCGGCCTCTGGTCAGCCGCAGCAGGTGTGGGTCGATCTTCCACACGATCGCGCTCCAAATGGCCTTTGTCGCCAGCCAGCGCGTGAATCGGCTGCCGGCGAGGCGGACGTACGCACGGTAGATCGGGCCTCGAGGGGCGCGCGGGTCGACGTATCGGAGAGTGCGGTTCGTGGACATCGGTGAGGGCCCGCCTTTCGGTTGCTCGCGGGGGCTTCGAATATTAGGCTGCGGGGCGATGATCCTTCGTCCGCTGGCCGCTGGAGACGAGGTCGAGCTGTGGCGTATCCACGGCACGCCGGAGGTCGCGCGCTGGTGGGGGTATCCCGAGGACGGCTTCCCATGGAGCGACGACCCGGACTCGACGCGGCTGGCGATCGAGCTCGATGGCGCCGTCGCCGGGATGATCGAGTACTGGGAGGAGCTCACGCCGCGCTACCGCCACGCGACCATCGACCTGTTCCTCGATCCCGCGCTGCGCGGTCGCGGGCTGGGCACCGAGGCGGTCGCGCTGCTCGTGCGCCGGCTGATCGACGAGCGCGGACATCATCGAATCACGATCGACCCGGCGACGGCCAACGCCGCCGCGATCCGCGCGTACGAGAAGGTCGGCTTCAAGCCCGTTGGCGTGATGCGCTCATACGAGCGCGACGTCGACGGTGACGGGTGGCACGACGGCCTGCTGATGGACCTGCTCGCCGGCGAGGAGCGCTCGCCGGGCGACGAGAGCGTGCCGGGCGAGGAGAGCGTGCCGGGCGAGCGGCCGGCCGGCGCATAGACTGCCGCGATGGAGTTCCGCACGATCGCGGCCGGCGAGCAGCCGTTCGTGATCTCACAGGAGGGCGACGGGCCGGACATCGTGCTGCTGCACGGGTTCCCCGACACCCCGTACTCGTTCTCGCAGCTGCAGGGCGAGCTGCTCGCAGCGGGCTGGCGCGTGACGGTGCCGTGGTTGCGCGGCTATCACCCCGATACGATCGTCGCCGGCCGTCCGTATGACCCGCAGACGCTCGGTCGCGACGTGCTCGCGCTGCTCGATGCGATCGGGATTCCGCGGGCGGTCGTCGTGGGGCACGACTGGGGCGCGCTGGAGACCTACGTCGCGGCCACGCTCGCGCCCGAGCGCGTGCGCGGGATGGTGACGCTGGGGATCCCGCATCCGAGCGTGCTGCGCCGCACTCCCGCGTCGCTGTGGGCCGTCCGCCACTTCTTCGCGCTCAAGCTCCCGTGGGCGCCTCGCAGCCTGAGCCGCAATGACTTCGCATATGTCGAGACGCTCTACACGCGCTGGGCGCCGAGCTGGTCCGGTCCGGAACGCGAGCAGGCGATCACGCAGGCCAAGCAGGCGCTGTCCTCGCAGGCGACGCTCAACGGCGCGATCGACTACTACCGCGCGCTGCCGCTCGGCGGCTCGCGCCTGCTCGAGAAGCCGCCGGAGGTGCCCGGGCTGATCGTTGGCGGGACGCACGACGTAGCCGATGCCGAGCTCTACTCGGCGAGCGCCGCGCTGCTTCCGGCGTCGAGCAGGGCGTTGATCGTGGACGGCGCCGGGCATTGGCCGCACCGCGAGGACGCCGACGCCGTCGTGCCCGAGATCGTGGCGTTCGTCGGCGCGCTCTGAGCGCGCCGCGGGCGGCACCGGGGCGACTCGCGCGCGCCCCTTTGCGATCGCGCGCCGCCGCGCTCGCCGAGCATGCTTAGATTAGGGTCGCGCGCGCCCGTAGCTCAGTGGTCAACGGTTCTCTTCGGGGAGCCAAAGAGCAGCGGTCTTTCAAGCCGCAGGCCGCGGGTTCGATTCCCGCCGGGCGCACTTTCTGCTGTCGGTTGGAAGTTGACATTCTGCGTAAAACGTGATTTATATGTAGGTAGCGGAAGGGTTCTTCCGCCCACTCGGAGATACGAGCCGGGTGGTATGAGGGCAACACAGCGACGAGGGGCTTGCGCATGGGTCTGGTGTATATGCGGGAGCGGGGAGAGGTCGGCCAGCGATGA
>DATHGU010000320.1:0-8093 GCA_035317495.1 Solirubrobacteraceae bacterium | reverse complement strand
CGTGAATGGACGATCCGCGGAGATCATCACCTCGGCGGCGCGGAACGTGTGAACGGTGGGGAGGTCGACGTGGGTGCCTTTGAAGATCCTCGGCAGAAGCTGCGTGAGGAAGCGAAACTTGCTCATGCGCTCGCATACGACAACGTCGACCAGGCCGTCGTCGAGCAGCGCATCGGGCGCGGCCCACATCCCGCCGCCGTAGGACTTCGAGTTGGCGACGCCGACCGAGAAGCCGATGACAGCGCGATGCTCCGCGGGCGGGTCCAGCTCGATCTCGAAGCGCGCCGGGCGCCACGAGACGAGCGCGCGCAGCGCGCCATATGCATAGACGAGCCCGCCGAGCCATGCGGGCGCTTCGTTGGCGATCCGGTTGGCGTCGCTGTCGAAACCCACCGAGGCGATACCCACGAAGGCACGCCCCTGCTCATCTCCTCGTGCGGGTGACACCTCGCCGACGTCCATCGCGCGTGTAACGCCCCCGGCGATCGTGGCGCAGGCCGAGGCCAGATCAGCGCCAATGCCGAGCACGCGCGCCAGGTCGTTGCCGCGGCCTCCCGGCAGCACACCGAGCGTCGCCCCCGGAACCTCGCGCAGGGCATCGGCGATCGCCCCGACCATCCCGTCGCCGCTGAGCGCCACAACGATCTCCGACGCGGCGGCGGCCTGCCGGGCGAGCGCACGAGCGTGCTCGAGATCGCGCGTATCGACGCGGCGCACGGTCAGCCCGTGCTCGCGCAGCATCCGCTCCGCATCCGGCGCGATGCGCCGCGCCTTACCGCCGCCGGCGGCGGGATTGACGACCAGGCAGATGGGCGCGGCGTGTGCGGACACGGCGCAAGCGTAGTGCGCGACCGGCCGAGGCTCCTAGCCGGAGGCCGCCTTCGCGCGGTCGCGCCGGCGCCGGCCGATCATCGCCGCGACGCCGAGCACCGCGATCACCACGAATAGCCCGAGGAGGATGCCCGGCGCCAGCCCGATCCCGCCGAAGGGCAGCGACACGAGCTCGACCAGGCCGAGGCCGACGGCGAGCAGGGCGATCACCAGCACGATGATCAGCAGGACGCCACGCAGGCGCGCGAGGATTCCCGCCGAGGCGGGCGGGATGAGCAGGCCCATCGCGCGCAGCGCGAGCATCTGCCGGCCGCTGGGCGGAGTTTGGCCGAGCCGCTCGACCGCTTCCTTCAGGTCGCCGGCGCGCCGTTCGGCCAGCGCCAGAGACGCATCGGCCATTCGCCTGAGCTGCATGCGCTCCTGCGGTCGTGCCGCCGCGATCGCGCGTTGGAAGTATCCGCGCGCCTGCTCGGCGTCGAAGCGCTCGGCAGCGCGCGCGCCGAGAATCGCCAGCGCCGCCGACTTGTATTTCGTCTCGCTTTCGAGCTCCTCGTCGGAGCGCTGCTCGAGCGCCTGGATGGCCTCAAGACCGCCGCGCTGCTCGATCCGGATCTGGCGTTGCTTGGGTGCCATCGGGCGTCATTCTACGGTTTGCGAACCGGCCGTGCGGGCGGGCAGCCGCGCCGCGCGCGGGTGTTCACCGGGGACCTCACGCGGCGCTTTGCAGGCGCTATGCTCGCGGCGTGTCCAGCCGCCACTCCGATCGTTGGCCAAGCCACGCGGCTCGCCTCGCCGCGTGTGCGCTGCTGACGCTCGCGTGTACCTGGTTCGCAGCAGCGCCGGCGCTGTCCGCAGCGGGCGAAAGCGGGGCCTTCAACGAATTGAGCGAAGCGGCGCAGCAGCCGCAGACGCAGACCCAGACAACCGCCACGACCGGCTCGACGGGATCGACGAGCAACTCGAAAAAAACCGTCTTTCTCGGGCTCGGGGCGGCCGCCGTGTTGCTGCTCGCGATCGCCTTCGTGATCGTGCGCGACGCGCGCCGAGTGGCGCCGGCCGGAGAGGGACCGCTGAGCGAGTCGGGCTCGACACGCGACTCGGCCGCCGCGCTGCGCAAGCGGCGCGCGAAGGCCAAGGCGGCGCGTCGGCAGCGCAAGCGCAATCGCTAGCGGGCGCGGCAACGCGGCCGGTGCCTGCACAAGCGGTCAGTGAGAAACGCCGACGCGTCGGGTGCTGTGCGCCGCCGTGCGAATCCGCCGGGGGGAGGGGGGAGGCTGACCCCCGTGCGGGCCGCGACGAGGAGAGCGCGGAAAGCGGCCGGAGGGAAGGGGACGGCGCGGGTGAGGATCGAGGGGTCCCGCGGGCAGCGCGCGTGTGCCTCCGTCATCATCGGACTGTCCAGGGGGGTCGGTCGCGTTCAGCGCGGCGTCGTCGCGGAACGGAATCCAAAGCATGAGCGCCGCGATCGGGAGCTTTATCAAGCCCATCAGCACGATCAGCATCCACAACTGCATGTCAGCCTCGATGCTACTACTGCGCGGTGCAATCGACTAGCGCCAAACAGCTCGCCGCCCTGTCGGCAGAGGTAGTCCGCTGCCGGCGCTGTCCGCGGCTTGTGAGCTGGCGCGAGCAGGTCGCGCGCGAGCGCCGCTCGGCATTCGCCGCCGAGCGCTATTGGGGCCGACCTGTCCCCGGCTTCGGCGATGCCAGCGCTCGCGTGCTCGTTCTGGGGCTTGCGCCGGCGGCGCACGGCGCGAACCGCACCGGACGGATGTTCACCGGAGATCGCTCGGGCGACTTCCTGTTCGCGGCTCTGGCGCGCGCAGGCTTCGCCAACCAGTCAACCGCGACCAACCGCGACGACGGGCTCGTACTCCGCGGCGTGTGGGTCACCGCGGCGGTGCGCTGCGCGCCTCCGGCAAACCGCCCGACGCCCGCCGAGCGAGAGGCGTGCCTCCCGTGGACGGTGCGGGAGCTGGGCCTGCTGTCGGACGTCCGCGTGCTGCTGTGCCTCGGCGGCTTCGCGTGGGACGCCGCGCTGCGGCTGCTCATGGCGATCGGCGCGTCCGACGCCCCCGCGTTTCGGCCGAAGCCCCGATTCGGTCACGCTGCCGAGCTATCGGTCGGTCGGTACGCGCTGCTCGGCTGCTACCACCCGAGCCAGCAAAACACGTTCACGGGCAGGCTGACCGAGCCGATGATCGATGCGGTGCTCCTACGTGCTCGCCAACTCGCCGAGCTTCCTCGCTAGCGACGGACCGCGGCCGCCGATCCATCCGCGGCTACGGCCGCGCCGCGCCGCGCGGCGTCGGCGGCGGGAGGAGGCTCGAGCGGCGCGCCGCTCGTGGCCACCAGCCAGGGCGTCAGCTGCTCGGCCGCGAGGGGTCGCGAGATGAGGTAGCCCTGACCGGTGTCGCAGCCCAGCTCGATCAGGCGCTCGAGCACGGGTCGCGTCTCGATCCCCTCGGCCACGACGTGCAGATCGAGGTGCCGCGCGAGATCGATGGTGGAGCGCGTGATCGCTTCTGCGTGCGCGTCCTCGCAGATGCCCGTGACGAACGACCTGTCGACCTTGATCTCGTTGGCGGGAAGGCTCGTGAGGTAGGCGATCGAGGCGTTGCCGGTGCCGAAGTCGTCGATCGACACGCCGAGCCCGCTCGCACGCAGCGCGCACAAGACCTCTGCGGCTCTATGCGGATCGCCCATCGTGGCGGACTCGGTGACCTCGACTGTCAGGCGCTCGGCCGGCACGTCGTGTCGATGCAGAAGCGCCGCGACCTGCCCGGGGAGGTCGAGATCGAGCAGGTTGCGGGCCGATAGGTTGACCGCCATGTTCAGGTGGATGCCGCGCTCGCGCCACCTAACCAGCTGTGCGAGCGCCTGGTCGATGACGTGCAAGGTGACGGGGCCGACGAGCGCGGTCTGCTCGACGAGCGGTATGAAGCTCTTCGGCATCAAGAGTCCCTGCTCCGGGTGGCGCCAGCGCAGCAGCGCCTCGACGCCGGAGATGCGCCTCGTGCGCAGGTCAATCTTCGGTTGGTAGTGCAGCTCGAACTCGCCGCGCTCCAGCGCCGTACGCACCTGTCCGAGCAGCAGGAGGCGCGCCTGGTCGAAGCTGTCGTACTCGGGGGAATAGACCTCGACGCGGCTGTGCCGTGCTTTAGCGCGCGCCAGCGCTGCGTCGGCATGCTGCAGGAGGCCGTCGAGATCCTCGACGTGATCTTCCAGCGCCGCCACGCCGATGCTCGCCTCGACGTTCAGGGCGACGCCATCGACCATGATCGGCGGCTCCATGCTCGACTGCACGCGCGACGCCGTCGCCAACGCGCCCGAGACGCCGTTCGTGCGAGGACAGAGAATCGCGTACTCGTCGCCGCCGAGCCGCGCCACAAGCGTGTCCTCGCCGAGCTGTGCCTGCAGGCGCCGGGCGATCTCGCGCAGCACCTCATCGCCGGTCGGATTGCCGAGCGTGTGGTTGATCTCCTTGAAGCGGTCGAGATCGATCAGCAGCACGGCGAGCGCATCTCGGTGACGATCCGCTGCGCCCCGCACGGCGGCCGCGCGTTCGCAGAACAGCGTCCGATTGGGGAGGCCGGTGAGCTGGTCGTACCGGGCGAGGCGGTAGTTCTCGCGCGACTGGCGCCTCAGGCGACGCGACGCGCGGGCGACGATCCGGAACAGGATCGCCCACAGCAGGGCGAGTCCGACCGCCACGACGATCACGATCGTCCGCTTGTCGGCGGCGATCGAGGCGGCAATCGGGCGGTAGCTCAGATAGATCTCAAAGGCACCAACCGGCGGGCCGGCAGCGACGAACCGCAGCGGCACATAGACCTCAACGAGCTTGCCGAACCCGACCTCGCTGGCGGTCTCGGCGCTCCGCTGCGGAGCGACGACCTCGGCCTCTTTCGGTCGCCCGGCGAGCGCGCTCTCGAGGTCCTCACTGGGCGCCAGCGTGCGCCCGATTAAGCGATGCTCATCGGAGTAGATGACGGTGTGCCCGGCGTTCCAGACCTTGATGCGAGCGAGGTTCTCCGTCGTCGAGCGCTGACGGAGCTGATCATCGAGTTCGCGCACCTGCCGCCCGTTGAGGCCTGCGCTCAGCTCGCGTTGCGTGAGCCGCGGCTGGATCCCGATGTTCGCGATCAGCCGGGCCGATTGGCTCGCGTCGGACAAGCTGTGCGACTCGACCTGCCGCTCGATGACGCGCGTGAGGATGAACCCGAGCGCGACAATCGGCACGAGGCTCAGAAGAGTCACCTGCTGGGTGAGGCTCAGCCGGAGCTTGGGCCGTACACGGGCCTGCAAGAACCGCATGTCTCTGTTTCGACGCGCCGCCCGCAGCCTGTAGCGCGAGAGCGCAAAGACCAACGCTGGTGCGAGAGATTCGCCGCCTGAGTGCCGCGGTAGCGGGCGTCAGCGCGAGGCGGGCGCGCTCGTCAACCGGGCACGATTGCGCGCGGCGCGCACCGCGGCGCTGAGTGTGTCGATGTCGTAGGGGCCCTGGTGACGGCGGCCGTTGATGAAGAACGTGGGCGTGCCCGAGACGCCGCTAGCGTCGGCGCTGGCGACGTCCTCGCCGACTCGCGGCCCGTACTCGTGACGGCGGATCTCGCTCCAGAAGCGGTCGAGATCCAAACCGAGCTCGTTCGCGATGCGGCTGATGCCCTGTGGCGTGAGGTCGTCCTGGTGGGAGAGCAAGGCGTCGTACATCTCCCAGAACTTGCCTTGCGCATTGGCCGCCTCGACCGCCTCGGCTGCGAGCTGCGCGCTGCCGTGCACGTCGTTGAGCGGGAGGTGCCGCCACACGTAGCGCACATCGTCGCCGAACGAGGCGAGCAGCTCGCGGATGACGGGCTCGGCCTGGCCACAGTAGGGGCACTCGAAGTCGCCGTACTCGACGAGCGTGACCGGCGCATCCTCCGGACCGCGGATGTGATCCCGCTGCGCGTCGACGTCCTCGGCGAGATCGATCAGATCCTCCGACGTGCCACTGATCTGACGGGCGCGCACCTGGGTAGGGAGGCGTTTGACGACGGTGAACACCGCCCATGCGAGGAGCGGCGCGAGGACCGCCGAGGCGAGCACGCCGAGCTTCGCCTCGTCAAGGCGCTGGCCGGTGAACGCCAGCCCGGAGATCAACAAGGAGACGGTGAAGCCGATCCCCGCGACGGCGCCGCCGCCGGCAAGGATCGGCCAGCTGATCAGCGGACGCGGCCCATGGAAGATCGGCCGCGTCGCGAGCCACGAGGCCGCGAGGATGCCGACCGGCTTGCCGACGACATACCCGATCGCGATCCCCAGCGTGATCGGCGAGGTGATTGCATCGCCGAGCAGCGAGCCCGTCACGTGGATGCCCGCGTTGGCGAGCGCGAACACGGGCACGATCACGTAGCTCGTCCAGGGGTGGAGCTCGTACTGCAGCCGCTCGTTCAGCGAGATTGCCGAGAGCACGCTCAGCTGCGCCGAGCGCGCCAGCTCGGGCGTCGGCTGCTCGCGGAACGAGCGGGTCAGCTCCGTCGCGCGCTCGAGATCCTCGCGCGAGGGCGGATAGGCGCTCGTCACGAGCCCCGCCGCGAGCCCGGCGATCACAGGATCGATGCCGGACTTGAACATCGCGATCCATAGGGCGATCCCGACGAACACTGAGGCTTGGCGTCGCCAGGCAGGCGCGAAGCGCAGGGCGAGCAGCAGGGCGAACAGCGCGATCGCCACCATCAGCGCGTCCAGCGACACGTGCTTGGTGTAGACCGTCCCGATCACGACCAACGCGCCGAGATCGTCGACGACCGCCAGCGTCAGCAGGAACACGCGCAGCCGCGTCGCCACGCGCGGCGTCAGCAGCGCCAGCGTGCCGAGCGCGAAGGCCGTGTCAGTCGACATCGCCGCGCCCCATCCGTGTGAGCCCGAGCCGCCTCCGTTGATGGCCAGGTAGATCGCTACCGGAACGGTCATCCCGCCGATCGCCGCCAGCACCGGGACCGCCAGCCGCCGACGCTCGCGCAGCTCGCCCACGTCGAACTCGCGCTTGGCCTCCAACCCGACGACGAGGAAGAAGAACGTCATCAGGCCTTCGTTGACCCAGTGGCGCAGGTCGGCGGTTATCCCGCTGCTACCGAGGTGGATCGAGAGCTTGGTCGTCCAGACCGAGTTGTAGGAGTCCGACCAGGGAGAGTTCGACCATGCCAACGCGGCGATCGTCGCGCCGAGCAGCACGATCGCGCTGCCCGTCTCGGTGCTGAGGAAGTCGCGTACCGGCGCCGCAAGGTTGCGCGCCCATGCCGTTCGGCCGCTGTAGGAGGTCGCTTGCGCGTCGGCCATCGCAGCGATTATCGCGGGCGTCCGCCGCGCGCCGCCGTCGCGCGAACACGCCGATAGAAGATCGCCGTCAGGCGCGGCTAGCTCGTCGCGGCGCACAGGCGTGCACGGACGAGGAAGGATTCGCCCAGAACGGAGTCGAGCCGGGCGAGACATACGCCAACAACCAGCCTGGAGGTCTCATGCGCACCCTGCTACTAGCGGCCACCGTATCCGTCGCCCTCGCGGCAGCCGGTTCGACCGCGGCGCTAGCCGCTCGCAACCCCAGCGGGACCGGTCCACCGAGCCAGTCCTGCCAGACGATCGAGGAAGACGGCGGAAGGACGCCAGGACACGCCGCAAACTCGCCCGGATCTCCTTTCAACGAGCCGGGAATCAACAGCGAAAACGGCGGCACCGGCGGGCAGCACTACAGCGAGAAGTCGCAGTACGACGTGGCCTGCTACCAGGTCTCGCCGCACTGACTCTCGCGGCACTGACGCGGCGCGTGGGTCGTGAGCTGGCGCTCGCGACCCACGTCCGCGAAGGCGACCAATGATCGGAGCGCCGCCTCCCGCACTTTGCGAGAAGTTTGTACCCCGAAAGCTCGCAAGGTGCGCAGTAGGGAGTAGAACCCAACTGGGCACGGGAGAAGCCGGGGGCTTCGGCTCCCCCGAGAGAGAGGAATGACTATGCGTATAACCGTGACCAGCGACCACGTGGGCGACGAGGATGTGAAGCCGCCGATTCTGCTCGACGAGGAGGTCGAGCCCGAGCACCTGCAGGACCGCCATTCGGCCGAGCAGCTGATGCAGCGCCTCGGCTGGGCCGTCGCGAGCGGCGCGGGGCGCGAAAACATCGAGGCCGCGCTGTAGCAGCCCGTACGAGGGTTTCGGTCGGGTTCGTCAAGTCGCCTAACTCGCGCGTTGGTGGACATAACATGCATTATCGAGCGTTGTAGAAAG
>DATHGU010000319.1:0-2963 GCA_035317495.1 Solirubrobacteraceae bacterium | reverse complement strand
GAGCGCGGCCTGCGGCTGACGCCGCTGCTCGACCGGCGCAGCGCGGCGTGCGTGCTCGCCATGGCCGGCATCTACCACCGGCTGCTCGGGCGCATCGAGGCCGACCCGGCGCGTGCCATGCGCGGGCGCGTCGCGCTGTCGAGCCCGGAGAAGGTCTGGGTGGCGGTGCGCAGCATGGTCGGAGGTCGAGCGTGAGCGCCGGACGCCGGGTGGTCGTGATCGGCGGTGGGCTCGCGGGAATCGCGGCGGCGCTCGACTGCGCCGCGGCCGGGGCCGAGGTCACGCTCGTCGAGGTTCGGCGCCGGCTCGGCGGGGCCGCCTACTCGTTCGAGCGCGACGGGATGCACCTCGACAACGGACAGCACGTGTTCCTGCGCTGCTGCTCGGCCTACCGGGCGTTGCTCGCGAGACTCGGCAGCGAGCGGCACGTCGCAGTCCAGCCCCGTCTGGAGATCCCCGTGCTGAGCCCCGGCGCCCCCCCGGTGGTGCTGCGCCGCGGCACGCTGCCCCCGCCACTGCACCTCGCGGGCGCGCTCGCGCGCTACCCCCATCTCACACCCGCCCAACGCCTCAGCGCGGCGCTCGCCGCGCGCGCCCTAACGCAGCTCGATCCCGACGATCCGACGCTCGACGAGCAGACATTCGGCGACTGGCTGGCGCAGCGCGGACAGGACGAGCACGCCGTGCGTGTCCTGTGGGACCTGATCGCGCTGCCGACGCTCAACCTCTCCGCCGCCCAAGCCTCGCTTGCGCTGGGCGCGTTCGTGTTTCGCACAGGGCTGCTGTCCGGTGTGGACGCCGGCGACATCGGCTTTCACGTCGGCACGCTGGCGGAGACGATCGGCGAACCGGCCGAGCGCGCGCTCGCCGCCGCCGGCGTGCACTTCCGGCTCGGCTGGAGGGCGCAGGCCGTGCGGCGAGCGGCCGCCGGCTTCGAGATCGAGGGAGTGGAGGAGGGCCTCAGCGCCGAGGCCGTCGTCGTCGCGCTGCCCCACGCCCGCGCCGCCGGCCTGCTCGAGCCGCTGCTGCCGCAGCTCGCGGCGTCAGTCCGCGGGCTGGGCAGCTCGCCGATCGTCAACCTGCACGTCGTCTTCGACCGGGTCGTCTGCGAGGAGCCCTTCGCGGCCGGCGTGAACACGCCCGTGCAGTACCTGTTCGACCGCACGGCGGCGGCCGGCGCACCTCCTGGATGCCAGTATCTCGCGGTGTCGCTGTCCGGCGCCGAGCGCGAGATGCAGATGGGCGTCGACGCCCTGCGCGAGCGCTACATCCCCGCGCTTCAGGACCTGCTGCCGGCTGCGCGCGGGGCGACGGTCGAGCGCTTCCTCGCCACGCGCGAGCACGCCGCGACGTTCCGCGCGGAGCCCGGGACGGCGGCATTGCGCCCGGGCCCGCGCACGACCGTTCCCGGCCTCGTGCTCGCGGGCAGCTGGACGAGCACGGGATGGCCGGCGACGCTCGAGGGCGCCGTGATCAGCGGGCACGCGGCGGCCGCCGAGGCGCTCGCCGCGCTCGAGCCGGGGGCGGTAGCGGCGTGAGCCGCGTGCTCGTCGCCGCGCCGCTGGCCTTCGAGGAGGCGCTGATCCGCTCCGCGGCGCGTGGAGCGCACGTGCGCAAGACCGGCATGGGGCCCGACAAGTCGCTGGCCGCCGCCGAGGCGCTCTCGCGCGAGCCCGGCGACGCGCTGCTCGTGCTCGGCTTCTGCGGTGGGCTCGACGCGCGGTCGCGGCCCGGTGAAGTGATCGTCGCCGACGAGGTGCTGGCCGCCGCCGACGAGGGCCACGACCCCGTCCGGGCCAGTTGCGACGGCGCGGCGCAACTGGCCGCCGCGCTGAGCGCCGCCGGCCTGACGGTGCGTCGCGGCCCGATCGTGGGTGTCGGGCGAATCGCCACAGGGCAGCGGCGCGAGCAGCTGCGCGCGGCCGGCGCGCTGGCGGTCGACATGGAGTCGGCATGGCTTGCCGGCGGCGCCGCGGGGCGGCCGTTCGGGGTCGTCCGCGTGGTGCTCGACAGCCCCAGCCACGAGCTGTTTCGCCCGCAGGCCGTGGGCGGGGCGCTGCGCGCCGCGCGCGAGCTGCGCCGCGCCGCGGCCGTCGCGCTTGGAGTATGGGGCAGGGGGGGCTAAGGTACGCGCATGGCGGTCCGGGTCAGGCAGAGCACGCGCATGGGCTGGTACCTGATGCGCCAGCGCCTGGCCAAACGCGAGAAGTTCCCGCTGATCGTCGAGCTGGAGCCGCTGTTCCAATGCAACCTGGCCTGCTCGGGCTGCGGCAAGATCCAGCATCCCGAGCACGAGCTGCGGCGACGGATGCCCGTCGAGCAGGCGCTCGCCGCGATCGAGGAGAGCGGCGCTCCGATGGTCTCGATCGCCGGCGGCGAGCCGCTGGTCCACCCCGAGATCCACGTGATCGCAGCAGAGCTGGTCAAACGCAAGAAGTTCGTGTACCTGTGCACCAACGCGCTGCTGCTGGAGAGGAAGCTGGAGAACTTCAAGCCCAGCCCGTACTTCTCCTGGGCCGTGCACATGGACGGCCTGCAGGAGCGCCACGACGCCTCGGTGGAGCGCGAGGGCGTCTTCGAGAAGGCCGTATCCGCGATCAAGGCCGCCAAGGCGGCGGGCTTCCGCGTCACGACCAACACGACGTTCTTCACGCACGACTCGCCCAAGACGGTGCGCGAGGTGCTCGACTTCCTCAACGACGACCTCGAGGTCGACGAGATGATGATCTCGCCCGCCTACGCCTACGAGAAAGCCCCCGACCAGGAACATTTCCTCGGCGTCCAGGAGACGCGCAAGCTGTTCAAGGAGGCGTTCGCCGGCGGGCGACGCAGGAAGTGGCGCCTGAACCACAGCCCGCTGTTCCTCGACTTCCTCGAGGGCAAGGCCGAATTCGACTGCACCGCCTGGGGCATTCCCAGTTACTCGCTGTTCGGCTGGCAGCGCCCCTGCTACCTGATGGCCG